>NZ_JAKMSR010000040.1:0-580 GCF_025772765.1 Campylobacter sp. CNRCH_2015_0814
TGAAAAATCAAACAGGCATAATATCAGCTAATGAAATAAACTTACAAGGTAATGAAGTTTATGTAGATGTAGGTAATATAAATGGAGATCAATTAAAAAGCTTAAAAATACAAGGAAGCAATGGTAATAATTTTAAAGGTTCTATGTATTTAAATGCTAGTGGATATTATTATAATCCTAATTCGTTTAAAGTGTTTGATAAATATACAAACACAAATAACAACTTTAAAGTATATAAATATGTAGGCATAGGCTCTGATTTAGATTGGTGGCACTTTGCTAAAGGGTGGAATGAAAATAAAGAAGGTTTTAGAGATACAGCTAGTGAGTATAGACTTACTAATGATATAGATTTTAAAGCAAGTAGTGGCCAAAACTATGCTAATTATTGCATAGAAGGATATGGTTGTACCAATATGATAGTTGGATATAAAAGTCATGTTTATAATGAGAATTGGGAAATAATAGTAGATAATAGTTTTTCAAATAAAACATTTGATGGACAAGGATTTGCGCTTAAGAATATTAATATAGATACAACTAATCTTGAATATATACCTGAGTATGTAGGTATATTTGG
>NZ_JAKMSR010000041.1:0-525 GCF_025772765.1 Campylobacter sp. CNRCH_2015_0814
GCTATTTGTCCAGCTGTAGCTGTAGCAGCAAATGCAGCAAACTGACTTGAACCATCATTTTTTGCACTAAAACCAAAAGCAGCTGAGAATGCTGTTACAAAAGCCAGGTTACCCTCATAAACCTTAGACATTTCTTTACCACTACCAGGAGAAAAACCTGAACCTTCACTCATACCGCTACCAGATGCACTCATAAAAGCCGCGATATTTGAAAAAGTAACTACCATTTTTCCACCACCCTTATAAGCATTAAAGCCCATAGCATCGGCCATTTGTGGGTCTATTCTTCCTTTTGATTCTCTTAATGATACAGAAGCTTGAGAAATCATATCAGTTGCACCCATACCTATAAAGCTTAATCCACTTCCTGATATTAAGATATCTTTACCATCATTTTTTACTAATGATAAACGACCATAGTTTTTATAATCATCTTTTAAAATACCTGCTCCAGGTCCCATACTACCAGTGATTTCTATACCTCTACCATCTCTTGAGTTAAGCACTAATCTACCATTGGCATCT
>NZ_JAKMSR010000042.1:0-520 GCF_025772765.1 Campylobacter sp. CNRCH_2015_0814
GAAAACAATTACCTCTAAAGAAACATTTGCTCTAGAGCCTATTTTTATAAAAAAATATCAAATAGATATAATGTGTTCTAAGTATTCTGTGTTTGATGTACCAAATCAAACAGTAACTTGTAAAATAAAAGGAGGAAAGGCTGGATCTTCTATAAAATATATTTATAAAGAAAAAGGAGATTTTAATGTAATACAAGCAGATAAACAGTTTAATAGTTCACAAGAGGCTACGATGATAATAAAATCAGAGAATCCATTTAAAAAAAGATTTTTTGTGTTGATTCAAGCATTAGGAGGTCAAAATGAATTCATTGTAAATTATGAACATTGTGATGTTGATCCAAAAATAGTAGAATATCCAAAATTTGAAAATAAAGAAAAAACTATAGATGTTGAGAGTGATTTTAGTATTAAAATTAGCGGTTTAGTACCTCATTCAAAGATATATAATATTGATGGTTTTGGGGTGTTGTATCCAAAAAAATCATGTTATGAAGTTGATGCAAATGGGGAAACAACT
>NZ_JAKMSR010000005.1:0-131186 GCF_025772765.1 Campylobacter sp. CNRCH_2015_0814
CATCAAATTTTTGACCTAAAATATTACCTTTAAAATCTGTATAAATTTCCATCATATTATTTGTTCTGAATTTATAACCATTAATTCTTTTATCTACTTCTACAATAGCTGCATTTGGTTGCGCTGCTTGCACTTTTGCAACAACTTCTTTTGGGATAAATCCTGTTGGAATGCCTTTGTATTTACCATCAACTTCTTTCCAGTCTCCATTAATGATAAAATCAATTTCTGTTCCATCAACCAAATTTACTTCGTAAGAATCCACGTCTTGTTTTACATAACCTACATTTACTCCTTTAAAATGAGTGTTTAAAAACTCTTGAGCCTTTTGAGGTAAAGCACTTGGACTAACAATCATATCTGCAAACATAGAACTTGCACAAACCAAACTAGCCAACATTAATTTCATTTTCATTTTTTCTCCTTTAACTAAAAGTTGAAAGAATGATATTATTTGCTTGTGAAATTTGTGTGAATTTTAATTTTTAAAGCCAACTATCTTATTTTTATCAAATGAAGATTCTATTTCTTTTTCTATGGTGTGTAAAAAATCACTCATTTTAAAAACACCATCTTTAGAAATAGCCGCTTTTAAAGCCGTATTTTTAACCACCATTACAATTTGAGCTCCACTTAATTCATATGAGGCTAATTTTTTTAAATCAAAACTATCATCAAATTTAGCATTTTTAGGCAAAGCTTTTTGCCATATCATTAAGCGTTGTTCATAATTTGGCTTTTTAAATTCAATTTTATACTCAAACCTTCTTGAAAAAGCCACATCTAAACTTTCTAAAAAATTAGTTGTTGCTATGATAACTCCGCTAAAACGTTCAATTTGTTCCAAAAAAATATTTTGCATTTGATTATGCATTTTATCAGCACCAGCGCTACTTTCTACTCTAGTACTTAAAAACTGATCTGCTTCATTTAAAAGCAAAATAGGACTTTGCTTACTTGTTTGACAAAGCTCTTTATAAGTATCAAAAATCTTTCTTACATTTTGCTCACTCTCGCCCACATATTTACTTAAAATTTTCGAGCAATCAAAACTCAAAATGGATTTTTTCATAGCTTTTGCCATACTTAATGCACTCATAGTCTTACCTGTACCAGCAGGACCATAGAAAATTATCTTAGCTTCTATGTTTTTATTGGTTTTTATACCCCATTTATTTAATCTTTCTAAAACCTTTTTATCTTGTTGTTTTAATATGCTTTCTAATAAATCTTTAGTACTTTGGGGCATAATAACATCATCTATATTGATATTTGGCTCGATTAGCTCAAAAATATCTTGCTCTTTAACCAAATTTTGAAGTTTAATTTTTTTATTCTTCTTTGGCTCTTTAAAATTAATAATTCTTTGTAAAATATCATCACTTAAATAAAAAATCTTAGCTATATCACCCAAAGAATTAACAAATTCATCATATTCTAAAAGATTTGAACTAAGTAGCTTAGAATCTTCTTCTAATAAGGCTTTGTTTTCTTGTTTTTGAGTCTCATCCTCGCTAATTAAATGAAGCAAAAAATTAAAATCTCTACTATAAGAATTTTCAGTATTTAGCAAATACTCTTCTTTTAACAAACTAACAAATATCAAGCATTCTTTATCATTTAAAGCATATTCTTTAAAAATCTCTGCTAAAACATTAGAAATTTTACTTTTCTTTAAACGCTCTTTAATGTATGCTTCAAATATAGCTATATCTTTTTTAATATTCTTGCTTTGAGAGCTTTTAGCAAAAAAACGCAATCTTTGATAAAGCTCGATTTTAAAAAATTCATCTTTTAAATATGCAATATGATCTTCATAAATTTGATCTTGCATATAATCTTGTATGGTTTTATTTTCTAAAACTTGCAAGAAGACTTCACTTAAACTTAACTCACATTGTAGCAAATTTAAAAGCAAGCTTGAGTTTTTACTTGCTTTAAAATCAGAAAAAATTTGAACAATAAAACCTTTTTCTATAAGATTTTTAAGATCTTTTAAATGATCTAAATACTCATACTCATCATTTTTAAAAACTTCGCTAAGAAGATTATAAGCATTAGTACTTGCATTTGCTTGCAAATAATTTTTGCATAAATGCTTTAAGATTAAAATTTCATCTTCACTACATTGTAAGTTTTTATAAATATTGCTTTTAAAAGTATCATTAAGAAAAAGTTTTAAATCTTTCATATTTTCCTTTATATTGACTTTATGCTAAATTTGATTTTGGATTTTTTATCATTAAAACTCATATTTTTATCACAAACCTCATAAAAAATATCATAATTTTTACTTACAATCTTTTGAGTAAAACCACAAGAAGTGGTTTGTTTATTTTTTCCATAAAAAATAGGTCTTTTGTAGATTAGATCTTGTAAAAAATCATCATAATATTCATTATTAAAAAATCTTTTATTAAAAAAAGTTTTTGCATAGCATATGCCATTAACACAAATTTTATCGCTAATTTTTAATTCAAGTAAGGCTTTAGAAGCACTATAAAGCTCTAAACTTGTAAAATTTTTTCCCTCATATAAAAAACCATAATCAGCAAATTTAAACTCTGGAGTTTTTAAAATAACATAAGCACTTTGTGCTTGTGTTTTACTTTTTAAAGCACAAGAGTTTAAAAAAACACACACAAAACACAAAAAAACTATTTGAAGTAAAGTTTTCATTTAAGATTTTTAAAACTAAGATTAAGTTCTAAATTGAGTTCTTTTACTATTTTCATCACGCTTTGTAAATCATCAATTTGCTTACCAACTACGCGAATTTCATTACCTCTAATGCTTGAAGTTACCTTTAACTTACTATCTTTTATAGCTTTGTTAATCTTCTTAGCACTATCAGCATCAATAGCGTCATTAACTTTTAAATTCAGTCTAAAATTTGCCCCACTTTCCCTGCTTAACTCTTTAATACCATTAGGGTTTATCCCTCTTTTAATAAGCTTTGAAATAACAATATCTTTTAACACTTCAAGCTTTGCTTCGCTAGAGCAAATAAGCTTATAAACACTTTCTTTTTCATTTAACTCTATTTCACTTTTAATGCCTTTTAAATCATATCTACTATCAAGCTCTTTTTTAGCTTGTTCTAAAGCATTTTTTAACTCTTGCTTGTCAATTTCCCCGCTAATATCAAAACTATGTTCACTTGCCATTTTCTATAAACTCCTTAAGATTATTAAATACAATTTGGACTAAATTTTGTATAGATTCTTCACTTGCCCATGCAACATGTGGAGTGATGATTAAATTTTCTTTATTTTTTATACTAAGTAAAGGATGATTTTTAATCATAGGTTCCATTTCAAGCACATCAAGTCCTACTTTGATATTTTTCTCATTCATAACTTGAGCTAAATCTGCTTCGTTGATGATTCCACCGCGTCCTACATTAATCAAAATAGCCTCATCTTTTAAAAGCATTAGTTCTTTTTTACTTAATAAATTTTTTGTTTTTTCATTTAAAGGTGCGTGGATGCTAATTACATCACAAGTTTTTAAAAGCTCTTCAAGACTTACTTTTTCATACTCATCATTATTGTTAGTTCCTGAAATAGAATAATAACAAATTTTAGAACCAAACATTTGAGAAACCTTAGCTACTTCCTTACCTATAGCTCCAAGTCCTATAATACCATGTTTTTTACCGGTTAAAGTATGTAAAGTCTTGCTAAAATCACAAAACATTTTACTCTCACACCATTTACCCTCTTTGCTCCATTTATCATAATATGGAATTTGATTTAAAAAAGCAAAAAGCAAGGCAAAGGTATGGCTTAAAACACTTTTTGTAGAATAACTAGCTGCATTTTTTACCACTATACCTTTAGAATTTGCATAAGCTACATCTATATTATTTACCCCTGTACCAAGTTGTAAAATAAGCTTTAGATTGGTGCTATCAATCACTTTTTTGTCAATGATGATTTTATTTATCATCACAACTTGTGCATTAGCTATTCTTGCAATAACCTCATCTTTAGAAGTTAAATCATAACTTATAAACTCACCAAGACTTTCAAAAACCGTTAAATCCGCTCCACCTAAGGTAGCAGCATCTAAGCATACTATTTTCATTAATCTTTTACTATATGTCCTACAAATTTAGAATAATTATCAAGTACCAAACCACCTTTTCTAAAACCTAATCCACAACCCTCATAAGCAAAGAAAACTCCTGCTTGATAATAATCACTTTCATTTTTATTAAACTCAGCAAATTCTTGATATACAAAGCGATTATTTTGATAATCTCCCTTTGTTTCAAAACTTACATCTCCATTAGCTTCTATAATAGAAACATTGGCTCCTTCTCTACCAAAAACAGGTTTTTTAACACATTTTTTACCCACTAAAGGTTGATCACTTGTTTCAAGTAATAAAGGATGATTTGGATAAAGCTCCCATAAAATTTTCATTATACCCTTACTTTGAAAAAGTAAAGTATAAGCAGGATTTAAAATGATTGCTTTTTGATTTTGCATGATTTGCGTTAAAAGCATAGCAAGCTCACCCTCTTCTATGGCTATACTTTCCCAAGGAATGAGTTTGAAAAAATACTCAAAATTTACATCATTTTTAAAAACACCTTCAGGCGAAAATTCAACCTCATCAATATAAGAAAACTCACTCTCAAAACCTGCTTCACTAGCAATGTGTGCTAAAAGTTTGGTTGTGATCATATCCTCATCACTGCCTGCAATTGAAGAAAATAATATCTTCCAACCTTCATAATATTTTTCAAACTCACTTACATCTTCTTCTAAAGTGATAAGTCTTTTAAAATTATCTTTTAAGGCTTCATATATATTATTAAATTGCGAGCTTTCATCTAGGTTATTTTGCTTTAAAATAGCCCATTGTAAAATAGCACTTTCAAATAAAGATGTTGGAGTATCAGCATTAAATTCTATTAGCTTTATAGGTTTATCATCAAGTCCACCTGCTAAGTCAAATCTGCCATATAAATGCCAATGCACATCATTTTCCCAACTCATCTTAATCGCATCAACCAAATTAAAAGGAATTCCAAGCTCATCAAAACGATCATTATCAATCACTTCTTGCGCAGCAGCTACAAACATATCATAAAGCTCATTCACTGCTTCATAATATGCATTTGCTTCATTTTCCCTCACGCAAACTAAGTTAGAATCTAAATAATCACTTCCATCATTATCTGTATGCCATGAAAAGCCTATTTGATCTAAATATGATTTTTCTAAAGGATTTACTTTTAAAAAATTCATTTTACACCCTTAAGAGCCAAAAGAGTTAGAAGAACTTGAGGTAGCCTTAGAGCCACCACCAAAAAAGCCTGATTTTTTCGCACTTGATCCTGAAGTAGCACTTGTACTTGCTTTATTAAAGCTATTTACACTTCTTTGATAAGCACTTTGATTTGAAAATGCTCCTCTTTGTTGATTTGCAAAATTTTGATTATTAAAAAGCTTTGAACCTATCCAACTACCAAGTATAGCACCAGCTGCACTTGCAAGCAATGTCTCACCCAAAGAAAGTCCTCCACTGCTCATTTGAGCGTTATTTGGATTTGTTAAATTTGAAGTGCCATTGTCTATTTTAGCAGCTTCTTCTTGGATTAATTTATCCATTTCTTCTTTGCTTAAAACTCTTTCTGTGCCATCAAGTTGTTTTAAAACCACCCTAGTTTCATCACTTGGAAATTGATCTTTGATTTTGTATTGATTTGGAGCGGTTTCTTCAATGATAACAAAAGCACCTTGAGTATTTGCTGCTTGGCTTAATGCATTATTAGAATCATTTGTATTGTTGCTACACGCACTTAAAGCACCGCCACTTATAGCAGCAATACCACTTATCATACTAAGCTTAAGTATAGTTTTAATGTGTTTCATAATCTTTCCTATAATTTAATAAGTTTAACTTAAATAAGATTTTAACAAAAAAAGTATTAATAAAAATTAATTGCTTTAATTTATCATAATCATTAAATTACTACTTAAAATAAATACAGCAAAAGCAAAAAATATAAAAGCACTTAAATAATCAATAAGTTTTAAATTCTTTTGATAAATTCTTACCATGAAAGGTTTTGAAAATAGTAAAGAAACTAAAGAAAAGTAAATTATAGTTTCTAAGATCAAAACAAAAATTAAAACTATCAACATCCATCGCATTTGGGCAAAATCAAAACTTGCAAAAACACTAGCAAAATAAAAAATAACTTTTGGATTAGATAAATTTGTAATCATCCCGCTTAAAAATGCAGATATGTGAGTTTTTTGAACTTTTATATTACCTATTTTTGCATTTTTGTAAATTCTATAAGCTAAATATAAAAGATAACAAGCCCCAAAACTTGATAAAGCAATCTGCAAAAATGGAAATTGATGAAACATAACACTCAAACCAAGTATAGAAAGTATAATCCACACACTCATAGCCAAACTCACACCCAAGCTAGCTTTTAAAGCACTCTTAATACCTTCTCTTAAAGCATAAGAACTTACTAAGAAAAAATCGGGTCCTGGTAAAATAAGTCCAAAAAAATGAATGATTAAAATCCAAAGAAACATAAAAATAATCGAAGAAAAGCCGAAAATTCGGCTTTTTGGTATTAGAGTCTTGACTCGTAACGTCTAAGCATATAAAGTCTTTTAAGCATTTTTTTGCGTGCTGAAATTTTTTGTTTTTTGCGAATTTCAGTCATAGGCTCAAAAAATCTTCTTGCGCGAACTTCAGTAACAACTAGATTTCTATCTACTTGTTTTTTGAATTTTCTATACGCTTCATCAAAAGACTCATTAGGATGTACCTTAATTCCTGGCACGACCCTCACCACCTTTCGTTAAAAATTTGAAAGTTTTGATTATACCATAATTTTACTTGAAAATAAAATTTATTTTTGTAATAATTACATAAATAAAAATTAAACATAAATTCTTAATTAAGACAAAGTTTGGTTTAATTTTTCTAGTATTACAATTAAAAAAATATTTTACAAGGAAATTAAAATGAGTGCCTGTGTCACTAATTATACTAAGAAAAGATATATAGCTTATATCGTTTCCATGGTTATTTTCATTGCTTTGCCTTTTATCAAAATCAATGGAAATCATTTCTTTTTATTAAGTTTTGATCATAAAAAACTTAATTTATTTTTTATAGCTTTTGATACCCAAGAGCTTTATTTAATGCCATTTCTTATTATGGGTATGTTTTTAACCATACTTTTTGTTACTACCTTAGCAGGAAGAATTTGGTGTGCATGGAGTTGTCCTCAAACCATTGCTAGGGTTATTTATAGAGATTTATTGCAAACAAAAATATTTAAAATACACAAAAGCACAGCAAACAAACAAAAACAAGTAGATGGATTTTTTATCAAAAAAGCTTTAAGCATTGTGATTTTTTATCTTTTTTCTCTATTAATGATGAGTGCATTTTTATGGTATTTTGTACCACCTGAAGATTTTTTTGTATATATTCAAAACCCTGCTGATCATTTATTGCTTTTGGGAATTTTGTTTTGTGCTTCTTTGGCCTTTACTTTTGATATAGTGTATTTGGGTGAAAAATTTTGTGTTTATGTATGCCCTTATGCAAGAATTCAATCTGTAATGTTTGACAATAATACTGTTCAAGTTATTTATGATGATAAAAGAGGTGGAGTGATTTATGATGGGCATACTAAACTTTATCAAAAACCACCACAAGGTGAATGCATAGGATGTGAAGCCTGTGTAAAAATTTGCCCTACACATATAGATATACGCCAAGGAATGCAACTTGAGTGTATTAATTGTCTTGAATGTGCTGACGCTTGCTCGAAAATTCAAGCTAAATTTGATCGCCCTAGTTTGATTAATTGGACTAGTGCAAAAGCTATTGAAACAAGAGAGAAGGTAAAATATTTTAGATTTAGAACTATCGGATATTTAGTAGTTTTATGTGGTGTTTTTGCAGCCTTAGTTTTAATGGGAAGCAAAAAAGAAAATATGCTTTTAAATATTAATCGCTCTAGCGAGCTTTATCAAATTAGAAAAGCACATGATGGAGAATTAATTATTAGCAATGCTTATGTATTTTTATTCCAAAACACTGATAATAAAGCACATGAGTATTATTTTGATGTGAAATTACAAGGCATTGATGATGGTTTAGAAATCATTAGACCAAAAAAACCTTTTAAATTAAAAGCTGGAGAAAAAGATAAACAAATAGTTGTACTAAAAGCTACTAAAAAACTAGCTGATAATGATAGAAAAGACACAGTGATACCTTTAACTATTCAAGCATATGCACTTGATGATAAAAATATCATAATCACAAGAGAAAGTAATTTTGTCTATCCTAAAAACTCAATTATAGAGCACAAAAAACACCAATGATAAAAAAACTTTCTTCAAAATCTCAAGCAAGGCTTGAAAAAATCAAACAAATTGCTGCGGAGTCGTTTTTAGAAAACGGCTACGAAGCAACTAATCTTAAAGATATTATCAAGCAAGCTGGTGGTTCATTTTCTTGTGTATATGAGCATTTTAAAAGTAAAGAAGGTTTATTTGAAGCGGTTTTAAATGATTTTGCAGAAAATCATTTTCTAGCTATTTTGAAAAAAAATATGCAACTTTCACCCAATGCTAATTTAGAAGAATTTTTACATCAATTTGCTAAAGCTTATTTGGGAATTTTTAATGACGCTAAAACCATAGCTATAGTAAGGCTTTTATATTCTGAAATTTATAATGAAAAATTTGATTTTGGGAAGTGGTTTAAAGGAAGCAATAGAAAAGAAGTAGAATATGTTCTTCAAAAAAGATTTGAAGAAGAAAATAATGAAAATTTAGCCAAAAATGCTGAATTTTTAAGCTATACATTTTGTGCTATGCTTAGGGGAACCTTTTTTATACAAAGTACTTTTGAAAATAAGGTTTTAATGAGTAAAAAAGAGCAACAAAATCATGCAAAAAAAGTTGTTAAGCTTTTTACTCAAGGAATTGTTAATTTTAATTAACCAAAGATTGATAGAATAACAATCATACAATTTTGTAATATAAATTACTTTTTTAGCTAAATAAATAATTTAAGGAAACCAATGAAAACAAAACTTTTAACTCTAGCTTGTGCCTCGCTGATATTTGTAGCATGCTCAAATGATAAAAACGCACAAGTTAAACAACTCCCTCCTCAACCTGTAAGTATTATGACTATGCAAAGTGCTAATTTACCTTTAGAATTTACTTATCCTGCAAGATTAAGCACTGAGTTAGATGTGGTGATCAAGCCTAAAGTAAGCGGTGAAATCAAAGCAAAATATTTCAAAAGTGGCCAAGCTGTTAAAAAAGGTGATAAGCTTTTTCTTATAGAGCCTGATAAATACCAAGCAACTGTAAATATGGCTTATGGAGATGCTTTAGTCGCAAGAGCAAATTTTGATGATGCTGAAAAAAATTTCAAAAGAGATCAAATTCTAATAGAAAAAAATGCTATTTCACAAAAAGAATTTGATGCAAGTTTGGCTAAATTTAATTCTACCAAGGCTAATTTAGAAAGTGCTAGAGCAAAGCTTGCCAATGCAAGATTAGACTTAAAATACACCGTGGTAAGCGCTCCATTTGATGGGGTTTTAGGAGATGCGCTAATGGATGTGGGTGATTATGTAAATGCTTCATCAACTGAGCTTGTACGCATTACAAACATTAACCCAATCTTTGCAGACTTTTATATTTCTGATGTAGATAAAATCAATATGAATAAAAATATTCAAAGTGGCAACTGGCAATTAGAAAATATCCAAGTGCAAGCTAATGTTGGCGGTGAGCTTTTCAATGGAAAATTGTATTTTATAGATAGCGTTATAGACACTCGCAGTGGTGGAGTAAAAGCAAAGGCTATTTTTGATAATAATAACTCAAGCTTAATGCCTGGTTCTTTTGCAAATGTTCATGTTGGTGGTTTTGTTCAAAAAGATGGTTTTGAAATTCCTCAAGCTGCGCTTTTACAAGATGATAGCGCTACTTATGTTTATACCTTAGTAGATGGAAAAGTAGTTAAAACTATTGTTAATGTTATCTATCAAACTTCTGATAAAGCGATCATCGATAAGGGCTTAAAAAATGGTGATAAAGTGATTTTAAATAACTTCAAAAAAATCCGACCTGGTGCAAGCGTTAGCGTAATGGAGAATAAATAATGTTTTCTAAATTTTTTATAGAAAGACCTGTATTTGCTTCTGTTGTAGCTATTATCATTTCTTTAGCAGGGATTATAGGGCTTTATTCTTTACCTGTAGAACAATACCCTTCTCTAACTCCACCCGTTGTAAAAGTAAGTGCAAATTACTCAGGTGCTGATGCTCAAACAGTGGCTCAAACAGTGGCTATTCCTCTTGAAGACGCAATCAATGGGGTTGAAAATATGATTTATATGGATTCAACTTCAAGCTCTTCAGGCGATATGAGCTTAAGTGTGTATTTTAACATAGGTACAGATCCTGACCAAGCAACAGTTGATGTTAATAATAGAATTTCAGCTGCTATGGCAAAACTACCTGAAGATGTTAAAAAAACCGGTGTTAGTGTAAGAAAAACTGGTTCAAGCATTTTAGAGGTTGCTACTTTATATTCCCCTGATGGTTCTATGGATTCACTTGAAGTATATAATTACGCTGCATTAAATATCTTAGATGATCTTGCCAGGGTTCCTGGTGTGGGTAATGCTGTAGCTATTGGCTCAAGAAATTATTCTATGAGAATTTGGCTTAATCCTGATTTATTAAACAAATACCAAGTTACTGCAACTGATGTTATCGCTGCAGTTAGTGAGCAAAATGCTCAATATGCTACTGGTAAGATAGGTCAAGAGCCTGTGGTAGAAAGATCTCCTTATGTGTATTCAGTAACTATGCAAGGAAGGTTAAAAAATACCAAAGAATTTGAAGATATTATCATAAGAGCAAATAGCGATGGCTCTTTTTTAAGACTTAAAGATGTGGCTGAAGTTTCTTTGGGCTCAAGAGAATATACATTCAATGGTAGATTAAATGGAAATGATGCAACTCCTATTTTGATTTTCTTGCAAACTGGAGCAAATGCAGTAAGTACAGCTGAATTAGTACAGAAAAAATTTGAAGAACTTTCTAAAAGTTTTCCTGAGGGCTTAGCCTATAAAGTGCCTTATGATACAACTATATTTATTAAAGCTTCTATTAAAGAAGTGGTAAAAACTTTTTTTGAAGCACTTATTTTGGTTGTGATTGTAATGTATTTATTCTTAAAAAATTTCCGCTCAACTATCATACCTATGATTGCTGTGCCTGTTTCTATTTTAGGAACTTTTGCAGGATTATATGTCTTAGGCTTTAGTATTAACTTACTTACACTTTTTGCTTTAGTTTTGGCCATTGGTATTGTTGTTGATGATGCGATTATTGTGGTTGAAAATATCGATAGAATCATGCATGAAGATCCAAATATAAGCATAAAAGAAGCAGCTATTAAAGCCATGGATGAAGTTGCTGCGCCTGTTGTATCTATCGTTCTTGTACTTTGTGCAGTATTTATACCTGTTTCATTTATATCTGGCTTTGTGGGAGAAATTCAAAAACAATTTGCTATAACCCTTGCAATTTCAGTTACAATTTCAGGTTTTGTGGCTTTAACTCTAACTCCTTCTTTGTGTGCGATTTTTTTAAGAAGAAATGAGGGTGAACCATTTTATTTTGTGAAAAAATTTAATGATATTTTTGATTGGTCTACTGAAGTTTTTGGAGCCGGAGTAGCTTATATACTTAAAAGAACTGTACGTTTTGTTATAATATTTTTTCTTTTAATAGGTGGTTTATATGGATTATTTAAATTAGTACCAAACTCACTTGTTCCAGCTGAAGATCAAGGAAATTTTTTAACTATTGTTAATCTACCTGCAGCATCTTCTCTTAATAGAACTACTCAATCCATGGATGCTATGGCAGAAGAACTACGCAAAAATGAAAACATAACAAATATTGTAGGTCTTATAGGTTATGATCTTTTCACAGGCTCTTTAAAAGAAAATGCCGGTGCAATGTTTGTGAATTTAAAAGATTGGAACGATAGAGATACTAGTAGTTTTGATTTAACAGGAATGTATAACAAACAATACTTTTTAAATCCAAATTTCCAAACTTTCTTTGTTAATCCACCGCCAATCCAAGGCTTAAGTTTAACTGGTGGTTTTGAAATGTATGCACAAAATCGTGGTGGTAAAAGCTATGATGAAATTCAAGCGGATGTAAATAAATTAGTTGAAGCAGCAAACAAACGTCCTGAACTTAACAACGTAAGAACAACGCTTGATACTAATTTCCCGCAATTAAAATTAGAAATTGATCGTGATAAAGTAAAACTTTATGGTTTAAATTTAGCTGATGTATTTAGCACGCTAAATGCTACTATAGGAACTTATTATGTAAATGATTTTTCTATGCTTGGGAAAAATTATCGTGTAAATATTAGTGCCATTGGAGATTTTAGAAATACTCAAAATGCTTTAAAAAACATCTTTGTTAGAGCAAAAGATGGTTCTATGATAGCCTTAGATAGCGTTTTAACACTTCATAGAGGGGTTGGACCTGATGATGTAAAACGCTTTAATATGTTCCCATCAGCACTAGTACAAGGTGATCCTGCTCCTGGTTATACTTCAGGACAAGCAATCGATGCTATTGCACAAGTTGCTAAAGAAACTTTGGGAGAGGATTATTCTATTGCCTGGGCAGGTTCAGCTTATCAAGAAGTTACAAGTAGTGGCGCAGGTCAAGTAGCTTTTGTGCTAGGACTTTTATTTGTATTTTTAATCCTAGCAGCTCAGTATGAAAGATGGCTCATGCCTTTAGCAGTAATCACTGCTGTACCTTTTGCGGTATTTGGATCTTTACTTCTTGTATGGCTTAGAGGCTTAGAAAATGATATATATTTTCAAACAGGGCTTTTACTTTTAATAGGTCTTTCAGCTAAAAATGCCATTTTGATTGTTGAGTTTGCCATGGAAGAACATCTTAAAAAAGGAAAAAGCATTTTTGAAGCTTCTATTAGCGCAGCAAAATTAAGATTTAGACCTATTGTAATGACTTCATTAGCATTTATTTGTGGTATTTTACCTTTATACTTTGCTTATGGAGCAGGAAGCGCTAGTCGTCATGCAATAGGTACAGGTGTCATAGGGGGTATGATAGCAGCTTCTACTATAGCCATTTTCTTTGTACCTTTATTTTTCTATTTACTAGAAAGTTTTAATAAATGGCTTGATAAAAAAAGAGGTAAAATCAATGCGTAAGTTAATAATTTTTGCAAGTTGTTTTTTAATAACAGCTTGTAGTTTAAAACCAAATTTAGAAATCAAAGATGTAAATTACACTAAAAGTTTAGATCAAAACATTAGCATTAATAAACAATGGTGGAAAGCTTTTGATGATAATTATTTAAACACCTTAGTCGATCAAGCTTTAAAAAACAATAACGACTTGCAAATTGCATATATGAATTTACAAAAAGCTTATGAAACTTTAGGTATAGCAAGAAGTGATTTACTTCCTAAGCTTGATGGAAGTGCTAGCGGTGCAAGAGGAAAAACTAGCATTAATGCTCCAAGCAATAAAAGCAATGAATTTGCTTATGGTAATGATTTTAACATGGGTTTAAATTTAAGCTATGAAGTGGATTTATGGGGCAAATATAGAGATACTTATGGTGCTTCAAAAGCAAAATTGCAAGCTAGTGAATTTGACTATGAAAGTGCGAGATTAAGCTTAATTTCTAATGTAGTAAAAACTTATTTTAATCTAGCAAGCTTAAGCGAGCAGGTAAAAATTTTAGAAGAAACAACTCAAAGTTATCAAAAAACTTATGAGTTAAAATTAGAGCATTTTAAACTTGGAGTGATTAGTGAGTATGAGCTTAACAAATTTAAAGCTGAGCTTGAAAATTCAAGAGTTTTACTCACAAATGCTAAAATTCAAAAAGAAGCTAACACCAAAGCTTTAAAAATCTTAACTTCAAATGATATTGATGATATACTTTATAATAGCATAGAGTATAAAAAAATAGGACAATACGAGCTTAGCATACCTGAGGGCATTGGCAGTGAAATTTTACTTCAAAGACCTGATGTGCAGGCTAGTTTAAAAACTTTAGAAGAAAAAAACTATCTTGTTGGAGTAGCTAGAACTGCATTTTTACCAAACCTTTCTTTAACAGGACTTTTAGGCTTTCAAAGTAATGATTTAGATCTTTTAGTCAAACATGGAAGCAATACTTGGAATGTAGCTGGAAATTTTGCAATGCCGATTTTTCATTGGGGTGAGATTATGAATAATGTTAATATTGCAAAACTTACCAAAGATGAAGCATTTTTACAATATGAAAATACCTTAAAAACAGCCTTTGGGGAAATAAGACTTGCTTTATTTAACCGCCAAAGCTATTATGAAAATGAGCAAAATTATAAAAATTTATTTCTAGCTCAAAGTAAAATTTATGAAATTTCTACCTTAAGATATGAAAATGGTGTGATTAACTTGGCTGATTTTTTACAAGATCAAAGAAATTACTTAAATGCTAAACTTTCTTATACTAACTCATCTTATGAGCTTGCAAATTCTATCGTAGATGTTATGAAAGCTTTTGGTGGAGGATTTAACGCTAAAGAAGAATCAAAAGAAAACATCAAAGCTATGGAAGAAAACTTAAAGGAAAACTTTTATAACAACTAAGTCTTTAAGGCTTAGTTGTTAATGCATTTGAATTTGAATTCTTTGATTAAAATTATTATTTCCTCTATCTTTTGGGCTATTATGCTCAAAACGATAACGCATACTACCTGAAACATTAACATCTTGGAAAATTTCATCTAAAGGCGCAGAATTTGACACACTTATAAGCCCTAATAAAAATACAAAAAATGCTATAAAAATCTTTTTCATTATAAAGCCTTTGTAAAAATATGATACAATTATAGTCTTTTTAAATAACTACAAAATGAAAATTTAGGAAAAATATGAATTTTTTACAAAACTTAGCTCTTTCTTACTCACACAAAGCTATGCAAAAATCTTTAGAAAATGGTTTTGATGTGAAACTTTTAAAAGAAGGACAAGAAAAAAAAGTTAATCCAAAAAAATCTTATATGCTTTATGCTCACATACCATTTTGTCATACTTTTTGCCCATATTGTAGTTTTCATAAGTATTATTACAATGAAGATTTAGCAAAAAGATATTTTGAAAGTTTAAGAGAAGAAATCAAACAAATCAAAGATAAAGGATTTGATTTTACTTCTATGTATGTGGGTGGTGGTACTACTTTAATCAACGAAGAAGAGCTTGCTAAAACTTTAGAACTTTGCAAAAAATTATTTAACATCAAAGAAATTTCTTGTGAAACCGATCCAAACCATATTGACCCGAAAAAATTAGAAATGTTTAAAGGGCTTATAGATCGTTTAAGTTGCGGTATACAAAGTTTTGATGATGATACTTTAAAAAAAGTAGCAAGATATCATAAATTTGGTTCAAGTAAAGAACTTCAAGAAAAACTTTCTAAAGCCATAGGTGTGCTTCCTATTATAAGTCTTGATTTGATTTTTAATTTTCCTTCTCAAACCAAAGAGCAATTACTCAATGATTTAGAAATAGCTAAGAGTTTAAAACCTCAACAAATCACAACTTATCCTTTGATGAAATCCAATTTAACCAAAGATAATATCGCAAAAACTTTAGGAGTAAGTTTTAAAGATAATGAATTTGAGTTTTATAAAATCATTGTAGATTTTTTCAAAGATTATGAAAGAAATAATGCATGGTCATTTTCTTTAGAAAAAAGTAGCTTTAATGATGAGTATGTAAGTAGCCATCATGAGTATTTAGGCGTGGGAAGTGGGGCTTTTAGCTTTTTAGATGGAGAACTTTTAATCAATGCTTTTAATTTAAATGATTATTCTAAACTCATCAAAGAAAAACAAAATGCAAATATTGCTAAAGCTAATTTTGGTAAAAAAGAAATCATCAAATATGTCTTTTTAACCGAAATGTTTACTGGTAAAATCGAAATTGATAAATTTAATAAAACTTTAGATTGTAATTTAGAAAAAGATCTTTTCATCGAGCTTTTAGGCCTTAAACTAAGTAAAGCTATAAAAAAAGAAAACAATACTTTATATACAAGTGAATTTGGACGTTATTTGTTTATGGTATTAATGAAAGATTTTTACACAGGTATGGATTTAGTGCGTGCTGTATTTAGAGATGATAAACGCTTACAAGATAAAGAACGCATTAATATCATGCAAGAAAATGTTGATCCACTTGATTTTAAAAGTATGGAGTTTAAAGGATAAAAAGCCTTTAAAAAAAGGCTTTTTACTAAAACGGTCTTACCACCATCATAATAGCGATGATTATAAATAATATTGTTGGAATTTCATTATAAGCTCTAAAGAATTTCCCACTTTTTTTGCAAGTATCATTTTGAAGTTGTCTATAATAATAATAATTTTGCAAATGATAAATGATTAAAAGTAAAGCACAGGTTAATTTAGCATGCATATATCCACCTACCATTAACACATCTTTATTGGCCATCATCATTAAACTTCCAGTGATTGCAGTAGCTATCATAGCAGGAGTTTGGATATAAAAATACAATTTTCTTTCTTGAATTTTCACCACTTCCACAAAGCCTTTATTGTCTTTATGCTCTGTGTGATAGACAAAAAGTCTTGGTAAATAAAACATTCCAGCCATCCATGAAACAAAAGCCAAATAATGCACCATTTTAATCCATAAATACCATTCATTCAAAAAATCTAACATTTTTCTCCTTTTTTATTAAAAATTTCTTTTATTAAAATCAAAGCTACGCTAATGTTTATCATCACATCAGCTAAATTAAACACAGCAAATTCAAACCACTTATGCCAAAATACAAAATCCACTACACCTATATGCACAAAGCGATCAAGTAAATTAGAGCACCCAGCAGATAGCATAATGGCAAAAGCGATCAAATGTGTTTTAAAAAACTCTTTTTGATAAAGTAAATACCCAAACAAAGCCAAAATAAAAACAAGCTGTATGTATTTTAAATACTCTCCCAAAAATGCAAACATTGAAAAGGCCACACCGGTATTATAGGTTAAAACTAAATCAAAAAATTCACCCTTATACTCAAGCCCTTGTAAAAACAAATACTTGCTTGCTTGATCTAATATAAAAATCAAAGCAAAAACAAGCCAAAATTTTAAAGGCAGGATTTTAAGCATTCAACGCTTTCATAAAAAAGCTTTCAACAGCTTTCATTTCTTTTTCTAAAAGCTTAATGTCTTTTGCTTCAAGCAATAAGCGTATTAAATTTTCTGTACCTGAATACCTAAACAAACTAGCAATTCCTTTTTTTTCTAAATCTTTTTTCAACTCTTCTAAACCTGCAAGCTTGCTTAAGTCTTTTTTCTCTGAAATTTTAAGATTATGTAAAAGTTGTGGATAAGGCTTAACTTGATTTAAAATTTCACTTGCGCTTTTTGCTTCACTAAGCATTAAAGCACTAAATTGTAAAGCAGCTACCAAACCATCTCCGGTTTTTGCATAGTCACTAAAGATAATATGCCCACTCTGCTCTCCGCCAAAATTTCCACCACATTCTTTGAGTTTTTCAAGCACGTATTTATCACCTACATTGCAAGTTTCATGTGTGATTTTATGTTTAGTTAAAAACTCTTTTAAAGCACCATTACTCATTATAGTGCTAACCACGCTTGATTTTAGCTTGCCTTGTTTTTTCAAAAATAAAGCTAAAACACCTAAAAGACTATCTCCATGAGCTACTTCGCCTTTTTCATCCACAACAACCAAACGATCCGCATCCCCATCAAAAGCAAAGCCCACATCTGCTCTAAATTTCTTTACTTCCAAAGCTAAATTTAAAGGATGCAATGCTCCACAATTTTCATTGATATTTAAACCATTTGGCTTATCATTGATCACAATCACATCTGCACCAAGTTCTTTAAAAACCGTAGGTGCTACCTTATAAGAAGCTCCATGAGCCACATCTAAAACAACGCGCAAAGATTTTAAAGTCAGCTCTTTAGGAAAAGAATTTTTTATAGAAACAATATATCTTCCTATCACATCATCAATTCTTTTTGCTTGACCAATTTGAGATTTTGTTGTTCTTGCTTCTTCTATGAGTTTATCATTAAAATAAATTTCTTCTATTTTTGCTTCTGCTTGCTCATCAAGTTTATTTCCATGGGCATCAAAAAATTTAATGCCATTGTCATAGTAAGGATTATGTGAAGCTGATATCATAATCCCTGCATCACAACGCATATCTTCAGTTAAAAACGCAATAGCAGGTGTTGGCATAGGGCCTATTTCTATAACATTATAACCTATAGAAGTAAGTCCCGAAACGATAGCATTTTCTATCATATAACCGCTTCTTCTTGTATCTTTTCCTACCAAGATATTATTTGTAAGGGCTTTGTCTTTAAAATAAATTCCAGCAGCCATAGCCAAACGCATTGCTAAAAACGAATCCAAAAATTCCCCTGCTTTACCGCGTACTCCATCTGTTCCAAAAAGTTTCATTTTTTTACCTTTGATTTTAAATAGTGCAATTATAAGAAAAAAAGTTAAGTAATGTATAAATGTAAGAATTTTATAAACATTAGTTAGTAATAAAAATATATAATTTTTAAAATTTCACTTAAGGAAAATGAATGAAAAAAATCATCGCAGGGGTTGTAGTAGTAGTTTTACTAGCTATAGGGTTTTTTGTTTCAACTTCTTACATTAACACTATCAATGGAAAAATATTTGCTCAAATGAGTCAAGATACACCATATTACAGCGTTGAAGATGCTAACTATACCAAAGGACTTTTAAATTCCAAAGGAAGTTTTATAGCTACACTAAATGACTTGCCTTATAGTTTTAAAGTGAATGTGGATTTTTCTAATAATTTTTTTGCAAGTAATAATGCCATCGTTTCTATTTTAAATGAAAATGAAGACTTAAAAGGCATTTTCCCAAATGAAGAAATCTTTAAAATATTAGTTAGCGCAAAAGGTGGAGACATTAACATCAATGCAAAAATAAATGATATTAATTTTACCCGCAATGATACAAATTTAGTTTTAAATAATACATCTTTTAAGATTATAGGCTCTGAGGAATTTGTAAAAAATATGGAGCTTAATCTAGGTTATGTTTTATTAGAACAACTATCTCATGAAGAAAAATTAGAAGCAAAAAATATCAAAATTTCTGAATTTCCTATACAAAAATTAAGTTTTAGTGATATTTTTAGCCCTAGTAGAAATAGTGAGCAAAATATAAGCATTGATAGTGCTAATTTTATAAGTTCTATTGCTTTTGACTTTGATAAATTAAAAATTTTTGCAAAAACAGCTCAAAATGCTCAAAATGATTATGATAGTGTTTTAAAACTAGATTTAGCTAAATTTAACCTTGCAAATGAAAACTTTATGCTAAATAACATTAACTTAGATATGAATTTTAATAATCTTTCTAAAAAAGCTTATGATAGCTTAGTGCAAAACTCAAATACTGATATTTTTTCTATGATGCTTTTAGCAAGTCAGTTTTTAAAAGCAAACCCACAAATCATCTTAAATAACCTAAGCTTTGAAAAAAAAGGTAAAAAATTTGACGCAAATGGACAAACTATTTTCACTGAAAACAATATAAAATCACAATTTCACGCAAACACAGAAATTCTTCCTAGTCAAATTTGGCCTGATTTTGCAAATTTTGATACTTATTTCGTAGATAATAATGGCTCTTATGTGCTTGATTTTATCTATGATGATTCTAATAAAAGTGATGTTACAACTATCATTAATGGTGAAAGACTTACCATAAATCCACAATGACAAATTTAAGCTTAACTTTTCGTCCTAAAACTTTAGATGAGGTTTTAGGACAAGAAAATTTAGTAGAAATTTTTAAAAAATTCATACAAGTTTCAAAACTCCCTCATAGTGTATTTTTTGGCCCAGCAGGTTGTGGGAAGACTTCTTTTGCAAGGACTATAGCGTATGAGTATAAACTTGATTTTTATGAGTTTGATGGAGGAAATTTTAAACTTGAAGAGCTTAGAAAAATACTAAGTAATTATGAAAATTCTTTATACAAACCTTTGATATTTATCGATGAGGTACATAGGCTTTCAAAAACCCAGCAAGAAATGCTTTTAATCCCTTTGGAAAATCAAAAATGCCTTTTCATAGGTGCAAGCACTGAAAACCCTTACTTTACTTTAACTTCAGGCATAAGAAGCAGAAGTATGCTTTTTGAATTTAAAGGTTTAGAGTATAAAGACTTAGAAAAACTTGCCACAAAGGTACAAGAAAAACTCCAATGTAAAATCGATGATGATGCCAAAGACTTTTTAATCACTTCTAGTGCAAATGATGCAAGAAGTTTTTTAAATTTATGTGAATTTGCTTTGGCTTTAGATAGCACTCATATCACGCTTGAAACTTTGAAAAAATTAAGAGCAAATGTTTTAAGCGATGGCACTTCAAGTAAAGATACACACTATAAACTAGCTAGTTCTATGATAAAAAGCTTAAGAGGAAGTGATGTAGATGCGAGTTTGTATTATCTTGCGAGGTTGATTGATGGGGGCGAAAGTGCGGATTTCATAGCTAGAAGATTAGTGATATTTGCAAGTGAAGATATTTCAAATGCAAATCCACAAGCACTTAATCTAGCCACAAGCACACTCATAGCAGTAAAAAACATAGGCTATCCTGAAGCTAGGATCATCTTAGCTCAATGTGTGGTATTTTTAGCAAGTTCGCCTAAGTCAAACTCAAGCTATCTTGCTATAAATGAAGCGCTAAATTATGTGCAAAACAATCCTGCGTTAAAAATACTTCCTTATCTTGATAATAACAACCCTCAAAGAAAAAACTACCTTTACCCGCATGATTTTGGTGGCTGGGTTAAGCAAAGATATCTAGAAAAAGATTTGAAATTTTATTATAGCAAAGGCATAGGTTTTGAAGCACAGCTAGACTTATGGCTAAATGATATGAAAAAAGTTAAAAAGTGATTTTAAGCACAATGTAAAAATATTTTTATATAATTTTCATTTTTTGGTTCCGTAGCTCAGTTGGTAGAGCACCACCTTGACATGGTGGTGGTCGTTGGTTCAAGTCCAATCGGAGCCACCATTTTTTATTTCTTGCGATTAATTCACTACATATATTTTAGCAAATTCGTAAATTCTTGAATTTCTTTTTCTTGATCTAAGATGATTTTTTTCGCAATATCAGTGATAGTTTTATCTTTAGAGTAAAATAAAATTTGTTTTGAAGCATCTACCGCACCTTGATGATGTGCTATCATCGCTTCTAGAAAGTCTTTATTGATGTTTTTGCTTTCTTTAACCGAACTCATTAAAATCATCATTTTTTGCATTAACTCTTTTTCTTCTTGAACAAATTTTTTATAAGTTTCTTCATCAATTTGAGTTTTTGTATAAAGATCTTTATCTAGAATTTCTTGAAATTCTTGAATTTCTTTTTCTTGAGCTTTGATGATATTTTGAGCGATTTTTTTCATCTCTTCACTTTTTGTATGCTCTAATAAAAGCTTAGATGAATCAATAGCACCTTGATGATGTGGGATCATATTAGCTAAAAAATCTCTTTCTATGTCATTGCTTTGTACTAAAGGATTTTTCATCATAGGTTCATGCATACTCATCATGATTTGTGATGAAATACTTCCAGAAGATCCATGATGAGCATGGTGAGAATTTGCAGCAAATAAAGCACTTGCTAAAACTAAACTTGAAACTATAGTTTTTATTTTCATTTTTTTCCTTAAACTTTTAATTTAAAATCAAAAATATATAAAAATATCACAAACTAAAATTAACAAAAAAATTCAATTTTTTTTTGTTATAATTTATATAAAAATATCACAAGGATGGAAAATGCTTAAAGAACTACTTGAAATAAAAAAAGAAATGGAACCTATAATTCATGATTGTTCAGTAAAAATTCAAGTAGCCGCAAGAGAAGTAATCGTAAGAAAAAGAGAATATGAAATTTATGGGCCTATGATAGATAGAGTATATCTTGATAATGCCATTTATATTAAAATTTTTGGTAGTGGGCGTGATACAAAAAGCACTAAAGTAGATATTAAAAACGGCTTATATATGGTGTATGTAGCTCCTGATAAACCAACTAATCAAGAAATCATGAATAAACTAAAAATCGCATTTGAAAGTATAGATAATAAATTCATTTCAAGAATTTTAGAACTCAATAGAAGAATGAAAGAAGTGATTAATAAAACCCAAGCAACCCTAGCAAAAGCATCAAATATGAATGTTTTAATAGAAACTAATCTAGGCGAAGCAAGTGCTGCACATAAGTTTGTAATAACCATCAAATACCTAAAAGATAATCAAAAATTAGAATTAAAAAATTCAAAATCTGCAGGTAGCTTTAGAGATACCAAAAATCACATCAATCTAGTAGTAGAAAAAAGTACTGATTCAGCTGTATGTGAAAAACTTTTACATGATGTTGAAATTTATTTTATAGGAAATGGAAAATAAAATTACTTTTTCACTCTCAAATTTGCTAAATGCGTCAAAGCCACCGCAATAGCATCTGTGATATCAAGTGGCTTAATATCTTTTGAAATTCCAAGCAATCTTTTCACCATAAAAGCTACTTGTTCTTTAGTAGCTTTTGCTTTACCTGTTACGGTTTTTTTTATTTGTAAAGGTGTGTATTCTGCAAATTCTCCATGGGTTTGTAAGATTTTTAAACTCAAAGCTCCACGAAATTGTGCTAGTTTTAAAACCGTTTTTGGATTATAAGCAAAAAATATATCTTCTATAGCTACCTCATCAAATTGATGATTTTTAAATATTAAATCAAGTCCTTCACATAATTCTGTGATTTGATACTGCAAATCATTAGGTTTGATTTTGATAAGACCTGCTTCTATGAGTTGATTTTTATTATTAATCCTTTCTACAATAGCATATCCACAATACCTAGAACCAGGATCTATCCCTAAAACTTTCAAACTTTTCACCTTTTTATTCACATAGATGTGAAATTTAAATTTTTATGTGAATAATTTTAACCATTTTTTATAAAAAATAAGCTAGAATTTTAAGTTTTACATCATAATTTATAAGAAAAATAATGAATATAAAAGATTTTTTACTTGAATTTAAAACTGAAATTAGCAATAACGAATACAATACTTACATTTCTCACTTACAATTTAGTGAAAAATTAAGTAAAAATAATATCTTAGTATTTATTGCACCAAATCATTTTTTGGCTAAATTTATACAAACAAAATACGCACAAAAATTAGCTTATTTTTATGAAGTAAAAACAGGAATTAATCCTCAAGTTAAAATCATCACGAACGATCAAAAGGTAGAGAAAAAACATTTTTCTACAGATATTTCACAGATTAAATTTCAAAGTACTATTTTAAACCCTTCTTTTACTTTTGAAAGTTTTGTTGTAGGAGATTCTAATCAATTTGCCTATGCAACCTGCAAAGCCATTACCGATAAAAGCAAACTTGGAAAATTATACAACCCTATCTTTATCTATGGCCCTACAGGACTTGGAAAAACTCACTTGCTCCAAGCTGTCGGAAATGTGTGTTTGGATAATGGATATAAGGTTATTTATGCTACAAGTGATAATTTTATCAATGATTTTACCATGCATTTAAATAACAAAACCATGAGTAAATTCCATGAAAAATATAAAAATTGCGATGTTTTACTCATCGATGATGTGCAGTTTTTAGGTAAAACAGACAAAATTCAAGAAGAATTTTTCTTTACTTTTAATGAAATCAAAGAAAAATTTGGACAAATCATCATGACAAGTGATAATCCTCCAAATATGTTAAAGGGCATAACAGAACGCTTAAAAAGTCGTTTTGCAAATGGGATCATCGCAGATATCACTCCACCTCAGCTTGATACAAAAATCGCAATTATCAAGAAAAAATGCGAATTTAATGCTATTTATCTTAAACCCGAAGTCATAAGCTACATCGCTACTTCAATGGGAGATAACATCCGAGAAATAGAAGGCATGATTACAAATTTAAATGCTCAAGCAAGACTTTTTAACCAAGAAATCACTTTAGAAATTGTTAAAAGCTTTATGAAAGATCACATTAAAGAAACAAAAGAAAATATTAGTGTTGAAGATATACTTGCTGATGTTTCAAAAAGCTATAATCTTAAACCTAATGATATAAAATCAAATAAAAAAACACAAAATATCGTTATGGCAAGAAGGGTTGTGATATTTTTAGCAAGAGAGCTAACGACTATGTCTATGCCTCAACTTGCTAGATTTTTTAATATGAAAGATCACACCGCCATTTCACATAATATTAAAAAAATTCAAGAACTAATGAGTGAAAATGAAAACTTAAAAGCCATAGTAGAAGAATTAAGAAATAAAATTTTGACAAAAATAAAAAGCACCCTGTGAATAAAAGTGAAAAACAAAAAATTTTATTCTACGAGTAAAATTTCTATAAAAAAGACTTTTAAAAAGCATTTCACATTTTCACATTGCCTATTATTATGATAAAATAAATTTAAAAAATAAAGGAAGTAAAAATGAAAATTAGCATTAACAAAAACACTTTAGAATCTGCCATAGTTTTAACTAATTCTTATGTAGATAAAAAAGACTCAAGCAATATCGCTTCTCACTTACTTTTTGAAGTGGTTGAAGATAAATTAATCATAAGAGCAAGTGATTATGAAATAGGTATTAATTATAAAATCAAAAAAATCAAAGTTGAAAGTGCAGGTTTTGCAACTGCTAATGCTAAAAGTATTTTAGATATTATAAAAAGTTTAAATAATGAAGATGTAGTCTTAGAAACCATAGAAAATTTCCTTTTTATTAGACAAAAAGGAACTAAATATAAACTTCCTATGTTTAATTATGAAGATTTTCCAAATTTCCCAAGCACAGAAGGAAAAGATAAATTTGATATTGATTCAAGTGATTTAAGTAGATCTTTGAAAAAAATCCTACCTGCGGTTGATACAAATAATCCAAAGTATTCTTTAAATGGTGCTTTACTTGATATAAAAACTACTCACATTAGCTTCGTAGGAACAGATACAAAACGCTTAGCAGTTTTCACACTTAATAAAACAAATGAAAAAGAATTTAACCTTTGTATCCCTAAAAAAGCTATTTTAGAAATGCAAAAAATCTTTTTTGAAAAAATTGAAATTTATTATGATGAAAATATATTGATTGCAAAAAATGATAATTTTGAGTTTTTTACAAAACTTATCAATGATAAATTCCCTGATTATGAAAGAGTAATTCCAAAAAATATCACAAAAGAATTTATTTTTAAAACTGAGGAATTTATGGACGCATTGAAAAAAATTAATGTAATTACTGAAAAAATGAAATTAAATTTCCATAAAGATAAACTTGTATTTGAAGGTATTAGTTTAGATAATATGGAAGCAAAAACTGAACTTGAAATGGAACTTAATATAGATGAAGAATTTAATCTTTGCATTAAAAATAAATTCATCACTGACTTTTTAAATTCTATTGAAAGTGAAACATTCAAACTTAGCATAAATGAACCTCATATGGCATTTTTAGTTTCAAGTGAAGAATTACAAACTGTAATTATGCCAGTTATCTTATAAGGAAAATAAATGCAAGAAAATCAAAACTATGGCGCAGGAAATATTAAAGTTTTAAAAGGCTTAGAAGCTGTTAGAAAACGCCCTGGTATGTATATAGGTGATACCAATATAGGCGGTCTTCATCATATGATTTACGAAGTAGTAGATAATTCTATCGATGAAGCTATGGCAGGTTTTTGTGATACGATCAATGTAGAAATTACCACAGAAGGTTCTTGTATAGTAAGTGATAATGGTAGAGGGATCCCTGTGGGAATTCACCCTACTGAAAATATACCTACTTTAACTGTAGTTTTAACCGTGCTTCATGCAGGTGGAAAATTTGATAAAGATACTTATAAAGTCTCAGGTGGTTTACACGGGGTTGGTGTGAGCGTTGTAAATGCTTTATCAAAAAAATTAGTTGCTACAGTACATAGAGATGGAGAAATTTATAGACAAGAATTTTCAGAAGGTAAAGTCACAAGTAATTTTGAAACCATAGGTAAAAGTAAAAAAACAGGAACAATCATAGAATTTTGGCCAGATGATCAAATTTTTGAAGTGACTGATTTTGATTATGAAATTTTAGCTAAAAGATTTCGTGAACTTGCATATTTAAATCCAAAAATTACTATAAATTTTAAAGATAATCGCGTAGGAAAAGCAGAAAGTTTTCATTTTGAAGGTGGTATAAGCCAGTTTGTTACAGATTTAAATAAAAAACAAGCTTTAACTAAAGCCATATTTTTCAATGTAGATGAAGAAGATGTAAATGTTGAAGTAGCATTGCTTTATAATGATAGTTATAGTGAAAATTTACTTTCTTTTGTAAATAATATCAAAACTCCAGATGGTGGAACGCATGAAGCAGGTTTTAGAATGGGTTTAACTCGTGTTATTAGTAATTACATTGAAGCTAATGCTAGTGCTAGAGAAAAAGATTCTAAAATCACAGGTGATGATGTAAGAGAAGGTTTGATAGCGGTTGTAAGTGTAAAAGTACCTGAGCCGCAATTTGAAGGACAAACTAAAGGAAAATTAGGTTCAAGTTATGTTAGACCTATAGTTTCTAAGGCTTCTTTTGAGTATTTGACAAAATATTTTGAAGAAAATCCTATTGAAGCAAAAGCTATCATGAATAAAGCTTTAATGGCTGCTCGTGGTAGAGAAGCAGCTAAAAAAGCTAGAGAATTAACGAGAAAAAAAGAAAGTTCAAGTGTAGGGACTTTGCCAGGAAAATTAGCTGATTGTCAAAGTAAAGACCCAAGTGAAAGTGAAATTTATTTGGTTGAGGGTGATAGTGCAGGAGGTTCTGCAAAACAAGGTAGAGAAAGAACTTTCCAAGCGATTTTACCTTTAAGAGGTAAAATACTCAATGTTGAAAAAGCAAGACTAGATAAAATTTTAAAAAGTGAACAAATTCAAAATATGATCACAGCTTTTGGTTGTGGGATCGGTGATGAGTTTGATATAGAAAAACTAAGATATCATAAAATCATTATCATGACCGATGCTGATGTAGATGGTTCTCACATACAAACTTTACTTTTGACATTTTTCTTCCGTTTTATGAATGATCTTGTAACAAATGGACATATTTATTTAGCTCAACCACCTTTATATCGTTATAAAAAAGGTCAGAAAAAAGAAATTTATCTAAAAGATGAAAAAGCTTTAAATGATTATTTGATCGAAACAGGTATAGAAAGCTCTACTTATGAGGGTATAGGGTTAAATGATTTAAAAGATTTTCTAAAAATTGTCGCAGCTTATAGAAGTGTTTTAAAAGAATTAGAAAAAAGATTTAATGTGATTTCAGTGATTAGATATTTGATAGAAAATCCTGATTTGATAAAAGCTTCTAATAAAGAATTATTTAAAGTTATAAAAGAATTTTTAGAAAAACAAAATCACAATATCTTAAATTCTTATATCAATGAAAATGAAATTCGTGTTTATGTACAAACTGAAAATGGTTTAGAAGAGCTTATCATCAATGATAATTTATTTGCTAATCCTTTATATGAAGAGGCAAATTATATTTATCAAAAAATCAAAGATAGAGATTTAAAATTTGATAAAGATATTTTAGAAATTTTAGATGAAGTTGAAAAAAATGCTAAAAAAGGTGCTTATATACAACGCTATAAAGGTCTTGGTGAGATGAATCCTGAACAACTTTGGGAAACAACTATGGATCCAAGTAATCGTCGTTTGTTAAAAATCACCATAGAAGATGCTCAAAGAGCAAATGATACTTTCAACCTTTTCATGGGTGATGATGTAGAACCACGCCGTGAGTACATACAAGCTCATGCTAAAGATGTTAAACATTTAGATGTTTGATTTTTAAAATGAAAACTTTTTTACAAAATATTCCAAAAGTAGAATTGCACTTACACATTGAAGGCTCATTAGAGCCTAAAATGATGTTTGAATTAGCTAAAAGAAATAATATTGTTTTAAAATATAAAAGTGAAGATGAGATACAAAAAGCTTATGATTTTTCAAATTTGCAAGATTTTTTAGATATATATTATCAAGGTGCAAATGTCTTACAAACTAGGCAAGATTTTTATGATTTAACCTTTGCTTATATGAAAAAGTGCAAAGAGCAAAATGTAGTTCATACTGAAATTTTCTTTGATCCTCAAACTCATACTGCTAGAAATATACCTTTAAAAGATGTTATAGAAGGAATTTGGCAAGCTTTACAAAAAGCAAAAGAAGAATTTGGAATTTCAAGTTTTTTAATCGCTTGTATTTTAAGGCATTTAAGTGAGGATGAGGGTTTAAAAACTTTAGATGAGCTTTGTTTATATAAAGATAAAATCAAAGCCATAGGACTTGATAGTTCCGAAATCAATAATCCTCCTTTTAAATTTAAAAATTTATTTCAAAAAGCTAAAGAAGAAGGTTTTTTGTTAGTTATGCATGCGGGTGAAGAAGGAAGTAGTGAGTATATCAAGCAAGCTTTAGAGCTTGGTGTAAGTAGAATAGATCATGGTGTAAGATGTGAAGAAGATTTAGAGCTTGTAAAACAATTAGCAAAAAGTCAAATTCCACTAACAATGTGTCCTTTATCAAATATAAAATTAAAAGTTTTTCAAAATATGCAAGAACATAATATTTTAAAACTTTTAAAACAAAATCTTTGTGTTTGTGTAAATTCAGATGATCCTGCGTATTTTGGTGGATATATCTTAGAAAATTTTATAGCCTTAGATGAAACTTTTAAGCTTAGTAAAGATGAGGTTAAAAAACTTTGTATTAATGCTGTAAATGCTTCTTTTTTACAAGAAAATGAAAAAGAAAATTTAAGAAAGCTAATTTTTAATTTTCAAGAATGATTTTTTTAATTAGCGGAGAAAGTCATACAGGTAAGACCTTGCTTGCTCAAAAACTTCTTGAAAAATTTTCTTATCCTTATTTGAGTTTAGATCATCTAAAAATGGGTTTGATTAAAGGAATGAAAGATTTTCCTTTTAAAGTAGATGAGGATGAAAAAATAGCTGAGTTTTTATTTCCTATTGTAGATGGTATAATTCAAACTTGTATAGAAAATAAACAAAATTTAATCATTGAGGGAATTTATCTTACTCCTAAAAGAGTTCAAAAATTTAAAAATAATTCTTTAATAAAGATATTTTATATTATTTTTTCAAAAGAATATATCCTACAAAATTATAAATTAATATATCAAAAAGAAAATATTATAGAAACTCGTTTAACCAGTGAAAAAGAAAATATAAATATTTTAATATCAAATCATCAGTATTTAAAATCACAATGTGAAAATTTTAATTTACCTTTTTTAGAAATCAAAAAAGACTATGAAATTGAAATTCAAAAAGCTTTTGAAATTTTTGTATAATTTTAATTTTAAATAGGAGAAATTGTATGAGATATGGTGAAAAAGAAATCAAAGAATTTAGTGTAGAAAATATGGAAGTTTGGCCAAATGATGCTAAAAATGATTATGTGATTAAAATCACTTTGCCTGAATTTATGTGTTGTTGTCCACGTAGTGGATATCCTGATTTTGCTACAATTTACTTAGAATACATTCCAAATAAATTAGTAGTAGAACTTAAAGCAATCAAACTTTATATCAATACCTTTATGTATAGAAATGTTTCACATGAAGCAAGTATTAATGAAATTTACAATACTTTAAAAGATAAACTTGATCCAAAATGGATAAAAGTAGTAGGCGATTTTAACCCTCGTGGTAATGTGCATACTGTGATTGAATGCAGATCTGATTTAGTAGTGCCACAAAATTAAATTTTTATTAAAAATAAAAAGATATATTAAGTCTTATTTTAAAGGAGGAAAATATGAAATTAAAATTATTTAGTCTAGTTGCAAGTGTTGCTTTGGTTTCAAATTTAGCTTTAGCAGATGAAAATTCAGGTTTACTTTTAGGTATTGATGCGGGATGGTTTCATACTAAGGTAAAATCTGATCTTGATCATAGTAAAACAAAAAATATTAAATATAACGGTAATTTAGAAGGTGATGTTCCTGTTTTTGGTTTAAGAGTTGGTTATCGTTTTAGTGAAAATCATAGACTTTATGGTGCTTATAATTACTCAAGTGAATTTAGTGATGTAATCAATACTACAAGATTAAAAATTGATGGAGAATTTACCACACATAAGTTTTTACTTGGTTATGATTTTACTCCAAAAATTTTTGAAAAAACAAGAGCAGTTTTAGGTGTATATGGTGGTTATGCAAGAACGGATATGACTTTAAAAACAAGCTTTTTATCTTTATCTCAAGACTTTGATGGTTATACGTATGGGGCAAAAATCGGTGCTTTATATGAGTTAAATCAAGCAAATGAAATTGAGTTTGGTTTTAAAGCCGAGCAAACTCATTACAATACAAGAAATTTTTATCAAAATATGGTAGGTTCAAACTTTTACGATCCTAAACAAACAAATTATGGTTTATATCTAGGATATACTTATAAATTTTAAGGAGAATTCATGCCAAAAGATGCAAATGGAACCGAGCTTAATGCAGGTGATAGTGTAAGTGTTGTGAAAGATTTAAAGGTTAAAGGTGCAAGCACTACTTTAAAGCGTGGCACGACTATAAAAAATATTAAACTTACAAACAAAGACACTGAAATTGAAGCTAAAGTAGATAAATTTGGTGTGATTGTTTTAAAAACTGAATTTCTTAAAAAAATATAGTAAAAATTCCCAATCAATCTTGGGAATTTTCTTCTTGATAAACACAATGTTTAAAAATAAATTGATGTTCCTCAGGCAAATTTTCAAATAAAGCATTTGCGAGTTGTCTTATCTCCCAAAGAGCTGATTTTGAGCTTCTTAGAGTAATAAAATTTTGCAAACTTCTTGCATTAATCGTTAAAGTTAATTCTGTTTTATAGCTTTCTGGTAAGCAGTATTTTGCTATATCTAAACTAATGCTATTTTGCAAAATCAAACGCAAATTTTCTAAAGCTTTAATACTTGCATTATCTACTACTTCATTTCCAGTTAATACCAAGTATCTTTTAGCATTTTCAAAGTCATTTTCTTTAAATTCACTTTCATTTCTTAGTTCTTTTAAAGTATATCTTGTGCTTTTTACACTAGGACTAGTATGGCGGTGTCTTGCAACTTCTTGTAAGCATGCTCTTGAAATACCTTGTATATAAAAAGTATAGTTTAAATGCTCTAAGGTTGAAGCATGTTTGAATTTATTTCCCACACGATCTATTAATTCTTTATCTTTTTCGCCACCACAATCGCCTTTGTCAAAACTTTGCCAACATGTTCTTGTCGCATGAGAGCATACAGAAAGTGGAGTATGGTTTAATAATGTGATTTTCATCGAAAAATTCCTTCAAAAATAATTGAATTTTACACAAATGTTTATAAAAATAAAATTTTTTATTCGTTATAATTTCAAAAAAAGAAATTAAGGTTATTTTATGAAATTAAAACAAACTAAGTATATTTTTGTAACCGGTGGTGTTTTAAGCTCATTAGGAAAAGGTATAGCAGCAGCTTCTATAGCTACGATTTTAAAAAATTCAGGTTTAAAAGTAAGTATTTTAAAAGCAGATCCTTATATCAACGTAGATCCTGGTACTATGAGTCCTTTAGAGCATGGAGAAGTTTTTGTAACTGAAGATGGAGCTGAGACAGATTTAGACTTAGGACATTATGAGAGATTTTTAAATGAGAGCTTATCTCAAGATAATAACTTCACAACAGGTAGAGTTTATCAAAGTGTTATAGAAAAAGAAAGAAGAGGAGATTACTTAGGAAAAACCATACAAGTAATCCCTCATATAGTTGATGAGATAAAAGATCGCATTAAAAAAGCCGGAGTTGATAAAGATATTTTAATCGTTGAAATAGGTGGCACAGTAGGAGATATAGAAGGCTTACCATTTTTAGAAGCTATTAGAGCTTTAAAGCTTGAAGTGGGTAAATATAACGCTATTAATATTCACTTAACTTTAGTGCCATTTATCAAAGCAGCAGGAGAACTTAAAACAAAACCAACTCAACATAGTGTGGGAGAATTACGCCGTATAGGTATAAGCCCTGATATGATTATTTGTAGAAGTGAAAAATCTTTAGATAGAGAGTTAAAAGACAAAATCGCAATTTCATGTGGAGTTGAAAAAAATTGTGTTATAGAAAGTGTGGATGCAGCTAGTATTTATCAAATTCCATTAAATTTTTTAAAACAAGATATTTTAAATTCTATTGCAAGTTTATTAGATCTTCAAAATTTAAAGCCAAATATGAATGAATGGGATTCTTTAGTAAAAAGAGTCATCGCTCCAAGTAATGAACTTAGCATTGCTTTTGTAGGAAAATATGTAGATTTAAAAGAAAGCTATAAAAGTTTAACAGAAGCCATTATCCATGCAGGTGCAGCACTTGATGCGAGAGTAAATTTAAAATGGATCGATAGTGAAAAATTAGAAAATGCAAATATTGAAGAAAGTTTTAAAGATGTAAGTGGGATTTTAGTAGCAGGTGGTTTTGGTTACCGCGGGGTAGAAGGAAAAATCAAAGCCATACAATATGCAAGAGAAAATAAAATTCCATTTTTAGGAATTTGTTTGGGTATGCAGCTTTCTTTAGTTGAATTTGCACGCAATGTTTTAAAACTAGAAGATGCAAATTCTCATGAGTTTAATCCAAATTGTAAAAATCCTATCATCTTTTTGATTGATGAATTTATTGACGCAAGTGGAGAAAAGCAAATTAGAACAAGTAAAACTCCACTTGGTGGAACTATGCGTCTTGGGGCTTATGAGTGTCATATTAAGCCAAATACACTTTTAAGTAAGGTTTATGATAATCAAAAAAGCGTAAAAGAACGCCACCGCCACCGCTATGAAGCAAATCCAAAATACAAAGAAATGTTTGAGAAAAATGGGCTTATTATAAGTGGGGAGAATGAAGGTTTGGTTGAGGCTGTGGAGCTTAAAGATCATCCATTTTTCTTAGCAGTGCAGTTTCACCCTGAATTTACTTCACGCTTAGTTAGGGTTAATCCGGCTATTTTTTCTTTTATCAAGGCATCTTTAACAAATCATGCTAAATAAAGCCAAAATAAAAGAAATTTTACATCAGCGTTTTATCAACGATACGCATGTAAAGCTTTGTGATTTACCTATGCCATCTTGTTTAAAAGATGTCTATAAGGGTGCTTTGCGTATCAAAGAAGCGATTGAAAAAAATCAAAAGCTTGCTATTGTTGGGGATTATGATGTAGATGGGGTAATTTCTTGTGTGATTTTATCTGAATTTTTTGATGATATCGGATATGACTATGTGGTAAAAATTCCAAATCGTTTTAAAAATGGATATGGTCTAAATGAAGAAATCATCAATGAACTTGATGGGGTAGATTTAATCATCACTGTAGATAATGGCATAGCAGCATTTGATGCAGCAGAGCTTTGTTTACAAAAAGGAATTGATTTAATCATTACCGATCATCATATGCCTCCAGCTACTTTACCAAAAGCTTATGCGATCATTAATCCTAAACAACAAGATTGTGATTTTCCTGATATTGAAATTTGTGGGGCTCAAGTGGCTTGGTATTTAGTCGCTGCGATAAAAGAAGTGTGTAAGATTAATTATAATATGTGTAAATTTATAGAGCTTTTATCAATTGCAATTATCGCAGATATGATGGAGCTTAGAGATTTAAATAGAGCCTTAGTTAGAAAAGGTATAGAGTGTATTAATGATTCAAAGCGTGTGGCATTTAAAGCGATTAAGCAGTATTTTGGTAAGGATAAATTTGAACTTGATAATATCAGCTTTTTAATCGCACCTTTGATTAATAGTGCAGGTAGAATGGATGATGCGATTATTTCTTATAAATTTTTACATTCTAAAAATATCGATGAGGTTATGGGTTATTTAGAGCAAATTATTACTTATAATAATAGCCGTAAAGATGAAGAACGTGAGCTTTTTAAGCAGTGTTTAGAACAAGTTGATGAAAATGATCCTGTGATTATTGTCAATGGCCAAAATTGGCACGAGGGTGTTTTGGGTATAGTTGCAAGTCGTTTGGCAAAGCATTTTAACAAACCTGCCTTTGTTTTTTCAGAATGTGAGCAAAAGGCTAAAGCTAGCGTTAGAAGTGTGGGTAGGATAGATATTTTAAATGTTATAGAACAAGCTAAAGAATTTGTTTTAAGCTATGGCGGACATAAAGGTGCAGCTGGAGTTTTAGTAGAGCTTGAAAAATTTGGTGTTTTTAAAAGCAGGCTTTATGAAATTTGCCAAAATATCCCTAAAGATGACTTTTATAATGCTGATGAGGTTTTAGGTAGTATTGATCCAAATGAAGTTGATTTTGAACTTTTAGAGATATTAGAATTTTTTGAGCCTTTTGGGCATAAAAATCCAAGGCCATATTTTAAATTTGATAAGCTTTTTGTAAAAAATAAAAGAAAGCTAGGCAAAGATGAAAATCATATGAAGCTTATTTTAACTCAAGGAAATAAAACTCTAGAAGCTTTATTTTTTAATTTTGACTATGAGCCAGAACTTGGAGAAAGCATTGATCTTATAGCTAGTGTTTCTAAAAATAATTTTAGAGGATTAATCACCCCGCAACTTACTATAAAAGAAATTCTTAGATAATTCATTAACTTAGCTACATAGTTTTTATTTATAAATTTGCTATAGTATAAGTACTTTAAAGGAGTAAAATGTTAAAAAAATTTTTATTATTAGTAGTATTTTTTAATTTTACTTTTGCTTTTGATACCAAAATTTTTATAGGCGATACTTATATACCTGAAGATTTTTATAAGTACGATAAAGACTTTAAAACTGCAGCTAGAAAGTACAATATACCGACGGCTTTACTCAAAGCCATAGCTTTAACAGAAAATGCAGCTTATAAGCATAATATCACTAGCAAAAATAAAAATCAAACAAGAGATTATGGCTTAATGCAAATTAATAGCATTCATTTAAAACGCTATGGAATTAGTGAGAGTGAGATTACAAAAGCTAGTGTAAATATTGACATAGCAGCGAGATTACTTCATGAGATTATACAAAAACATGGCTTTAGTTGGAATGCCATTGGAAGGTATCATTCAGCAAATGATAAATATAAAAATATTTGGCTTGATAAAGTGATGAAAAATTTAGTTGCTATAGTTTTAAAAGATAGTAAAGATCTTTTTATAATGGAAAAATTCAGAGCTTTTAAACTTGCTTCTCTTTTGATGAATGTAGATAAAGAACAATACAGAATTTTGCTAGCAAGTAATAATTAAAACAAGAAATTATAAATTTTCTTGTTTTAAAGCTTCTGCTTGGTAATAAGCGATTAATGGCTCGATGATCTCATCAAAAAGACCACCTTCTAAAATCGCATCAAGTCTATATAAAGTAAGATTTATTCTATGATCGCTAATTCTATTTTGAGGGAAATTATAAGTGCGTATGCGTTCGCTTCTATCACCGCTTCCAACTTGAGATTTTCTTGCCTGGCTTTCTTTTGCTAAGCGTTCTTGTTCTTGCATTTCAAAAAGTCTTGCTTTTAAGACTTTCATAGCACTTTCTTTGTTTTTATGCTGGCTTTTGCCATCTTGATTTACTACAACTATACCTGTTGGAATATGAGTGATTCTTACAGCACTATCTGTGGTATTAACGCTTTGTCCTCCATGACCACTACTACGCATTACATCGATTTTTAAATCATTTGGATTGATTTGAATTTCAACATCATCAACTTCTGGCATAATAGCCACTGTAATAGCTGAAGTATGAACTCTACCTTGAGATTCTGTTTCAGGTACTCTTTGAACTCTGTGCGTTCCACCTTCGTATTTTAGCCTCGAATAAGCCCCATTTCCTTTGATGAGAATAATAATTTCTTTAAATCCCCCTACGCTACCTTCGCTTGAGCTTACTATTTCGTATTTATAATCACGATTTTCTGCATAGCGTATATAAGCTTTTACTAAGTCCCCAACAAATAAAGAAGCTTCATCTCCTCCTGTTCCAGCACGAATTTCTAAAAATATATTTTTATCATCGTTTGGATCTTTAGGCAATAAAAGAATTTTTAATTCTTCTTCAAGTTGTGGCTTTAAGACTTCGAGATTTTTAAGCTCTTCTTTTGCAAGCTCCCCTAGTTCTGCATCAGATAAAAGAATTTTATTTTCTTCGATTTCATCTAAAGTTTTAAGGTATTCTTTTGCTTTTTCTACTATGGGTTCTAAATTCTTTTGCTCTTTAGATAGAGCTGTCATTTTAGAAATATCATTAGAGATATTAACATCGCTAAGAAGAGTATTTAGCTCATCAAAGCGTGTTAAAAAAGGTTTGAGTTTATCAGCTAACATTAAAAATTATGCTAATTTATTTACCAATAATGCTAATCTACTCACACGGCGTGATGCAGTTTGTTTTTTCAAAAATCCACGGCTTACCATAGCGTGAATGCTTTTATTAGCTACTTTTAGTGCATTTTGTGCAGCTTCTTTGTCATTGTTTGCTGCTGCTTCGCGAACCGCTTTTGTAATGTTTTTTAATCTTGTTCTATAAAATCTATTTCTTTCAGTTCTTTTGATAGTTTGTCTTGCTCTTTTTTCAGCAGATTTATGGTTTGCCATAATTTTCCTTTTTTATATAAATTAAATTGCTAATTATACAAGATTAAAATTAAAATTTAATTAATTTAAGTAATTTTAAAGTATCAATTAATCATATTCATGGCTTTTACTATGCAAGATTTTTGATCTTGACATTGATTTTCTAATTTTTCCGCAAGAGTTTCTTCATGTGTGACTGCAATAAAAACCATAATTACACTAAAAAGAGTAGTTAGAATTTTCATTAATTTTTCCTTTTTTAAATATTTTGAAAAATTATAAAAATTCTTTGTGGAAATAATGTGAATTTAATATTTTATATTATTTGACTTTAAAAAATCGCGTAGTTTTTCATACTCGCCATTTTCCAAATAACGATATTTTCCTGCTTTTAACATACCAAGATCTAATGCTCCAAAAGCTACTCTTTTAAGATCCATCACTTCTAAATCAAAATGCCCAAAAAAGCGTCTTAGTTCTCTATTTTTACCTTCATTAATGATTACTTTTAGCTTTGTATAGCCACCACTTGAGCCAAAAATTTCAAAGCCTAAAAATGGAGCAAAACTCATTGAGGTTATTTTAGTTTTAGCATGAGCTCCCTTTTTTTCATTTTGAATTTCTAAGCCATTTTGCATTGCTTCGATAACATTTTTATCTATATTACCTTTTACTTTTAGGTAATATTCTCTTTCTAAATCACTATGCATAAGCGCATCTGCTATCACAGGTGAATCAGTTAACAAAAGCAATCCCTCGCTTGCAAAGTCAAGCCTTCCCACGCTAAGCCAAGTGCTAAATTGTTTTGGCAGGGTATGATAGATGGTTTTTCTACCTCTATCATCTTTTTTACTAACTATTTCACCTTTTTGTTTGTGATAAATAATGACTGAAAATTGTGTTTTTTTATGGAGTTTTTTACCATTGATAAAAACTTTATCTTCAGCATTTACACTATCACTTAGTAAGGCTGTTTTTTTATTGATTTTTACTAAGCCTTGCTTGATTAGCTCATCAGCCTCACGGCGAGAGTATTTGCTATTATGTGAGATGAATTTATTAATTCTCATAATTTTTCTTTACATCACAAAAATAGTTGGTACTATGGTTGGATATTTTTTGATTTTTCTAAAAATATGTTTTCTTAGTACTTGTCTAATTTGAGCTTCTAAAACTTTTGGATTATCTAAAATTTCATCTTTTACATTTGGGAAAAATTGACTTAAAACATCACTCATTTCTTTTGAGAATGCTCCATCTTGTTTATCAGCTACCAAGCCATAACTAAATACTCTTGGTTTATTAATCAGTGTTTTACTTGCTTTATCAAGCTGGGCGATGATGACAACTATACCGCTATCTGCTAATTTTTGCCTATCAATTACCACATCATCTGCGATTTGTTTGTTGATTTGATTATCTACAAAGACTTTTCCTGTTTTAACTGTTTTAACGCGTTTGATGTATTTTTGACAAAGCTCTACTTGATCCCCATCACTCATTAAGTAGATGTTTCTTTCAGGTATACCACATTTTAGAGCAGTTTCTTTGTGTTTATTGATATGATTATACTCTCCATGCACTGGTAAGAAAAATTTAGGTTTTACCAAAGTTAGCATGAGTTTTTGCTCTTCTATACTAGCATGTCCGCTTACATGGATTTCGCTAAATTCTTGATAGGCTACTTTGGCCCCTGCTTTTAAAAGAAAATCAAGCACAGCAGAAACATTTGCTTCGTTGCCTGGTATTGCTTTAGCTGAAATGATAACTTGATCGCTAGGTTTGATTTTGATAAATTTATGCTCATCAGTTGCCATTCTATATAAAGCACTCATAGTCTCGCCTTGACTTCCTGTGGTAACAATTAGTACTTCATTATCTTTATATTTGCTTACTTCATCAGCGTCAATGAAAATTTTTCTATCAAGTTTGATATAGCCAAGTTCCATAGTGGTATAGAGATTTCTTTCCATAGAGCGTCCTATAACACACACTTTTCTGCCGTATTTTAAACCATAGCTAATAGCTTGATATACGCGGTGGATATTAGAACTAAAGGTACTCATGATCACCCTGCCTTTGGTTTTGGCAAAAATTTGATCAAAAGTAGGTCCTACGGAGCTTTCACTTTTTGTATAACCCTCTTTATATGAATTTGTGCTATCACTTAAAAGACAAAGCACGCCTTCTTCGCCATATTGAGCTAAACGACTTAAATCCGTTGGATAGCCATCAATTGGTGTTTGATCTATTTTAAAATCGCCAGTGTGTATGATGGTTCCTGCTTTAGTTTTAATAGCTAAAGCACAAGCATCAATGATAGAGTGGGTTATATGAATCCATTCTAAGTTAAATTCACCTATTTCATAAATTTGTCTTTTTGTTATAGGTCTAAACCATTTACGCTCAGCCTTTAAACCATGCTCTTCAAATTTATTTGAAATCATACCTAGGGCTAAAGGTGTTGCGTAGATAGGAAATTGAAATTCTTTGAAAAAATACGGCACAGCACCGATGTGATCTTCATGAGCATGAGTGATGATGATAGCGCGAATTTTATTTTTAATTTTTCTTACATAGTCAAAATCAGGTATGATAATATCTACTCCATGCATGGTTCCATCTGGAAAACTCATACCTATATCAACAATAATCGCATCGTTGTTGGTTTCAAAAACAGTGATATTTCCACCGATTTCTCCAAGTCCACCCAAAGGTGTAATACGAATTTTATGTTCGCTTGAGTTGTTGTGTTTTAAAGGGTGAAGCCTTAGCTCGTGCATGATTTTATTAGCTTCTATGCTTTTGGCAAGTTCTATTTGCCATTCTTCATTACCACTTAATTTAGATGGTAAATTTCTATTTTTTTTCTTTTTCTTTTTTTCTTCGCTAGCTTCAGTTTGAGTATTTTCTACTTTTATTTCGTTTTTAGTTTCACTATTTTGATCTTGATTTTGTGAATCTTTTTTTCTTTTGTTTCTAAATTTATTAAATCTTTTAGTTTTATTTTGCTCTTGAGTTTTGTTTTCTTCGCTCATAGTCATCCTTTAAATAGTCATAAATTTTAAGGTATGAATCAACGCTAATTTCATGAGCTCTTGAGGTAGAAGAGAGATTTAGTGCTTCAAATGCTTTTAGAATTTTTTCTTTTTTATTTTTAAAATTAGATAAGAGTTGTTTTCTAGGATTTTGAAAACAAGCTCTAAGAAATTCTTTAAAAGCTTCTATATTTTCACATTTTTGCTGATAATGAGTAGTTTTTATTAACTTCATTACAGCTGAAGTAACTTTTGGTGGAGGATTAAAGCTTTGTGGTTGTATATCAAAAAGCATTTGTCTTTGGCATATCAATGCACAAAGCACCCCTAAAGCCGAAAAATTACTTTCTTTTTCATTTGCACAAAATTTCTGTGCTACTTCTTTTTGCACCATTACTATAAGCCCAAGACAATTTTGATCTTCTAGGGCTTTTAAAATCAAATTTGTAGCAATATAATATGGTAAATTTGCTACCAAAAAGTACTCTTTATCGCTTAAACTTCCTTGATCAAAAGCATCACTTGCATTTTGATGAATAAGCTCAAAATTTCCACCTTCAATCTCATTTTGAAATTTTTTATTTAAAATAGGAATTAAATCTTTATCAATCTCATAAGCTCTAATATGAGCTTGTGGGATTTTCAAAAGTTCTTGCGTTAAATCACCTAAGCCAGGCCCAATCTCAACTATATTTTTAGTATCTTTGGGTATGGCTTGGATGATTTTATCTACCACGCTTTTATCACATAAAAAATTTTGCCCAAAATGTTTTTTTGCTTTTATCATAAATTTATTTTATCTAAAAAATATTAATTATAGCATTATTTTAAGCGCTAATTAGATAAAATTTGAATTATTTTTTATAAAGGTTAATTTTTGAAAAATCTTATAGTATGTGCAGGAGGAAATGAAGATTTTAAATTTGCACAAAGTATTGGCATAGGTTTGGTTAATTCTGCTTTTTCTCTAGGTAAAATTTTAAGTCAAGTAAAAGTAGATAGAGTGATTTTTATAGGTACATGTGGAATTTACCAAGAAGGAAAAATTTTAGATATTTATGAAAGTTCTAACGCAGCGAATTTAGAATACGCAGATTTATTTGATAGTTTTTATACGCCTATAGCAAATGAGATTAGATTAAATGTTTCACATGAAACTATGATTAATTCTTCAAATTATATTTGTAAAGATGAAAATATCGCCCAAGAATTTTTTAAAAGGGGTGTACATATAGAAAATATGGAAGCATACGCAGTGCTTTCTTGTGCAAAAATGCAAGGGATAGAAGGAATTTGTTATTTATGTGCGACAAATTTTTGTAATGAATTTGCACATGAGGATTTTTTAAAAAATCACCAAAAAGCAAAAGAATTATTAAAAGATTTTTTGTTAGATAAAAAACTTATATAGGAAAAAAATTGAGTGAATTAAAAAATATATTAGATTTTACTAAAGAAGAATTAGAAAATTTAGTCCAACCAAAATTTAGAGCAAAGCAAATTTTTGAATGGGTATATAAAAAATATGCAGATGATTTTTTACAAATGTCATCTTTGCCAAAAGATTTTAGAGCGCACTTGCAAGAAAATTTTCATTTTTCACCTCTAAAATGTGTGAAAGATGAAAAAAGCAAAGATGGTAGTATAAAATATCTTTTTGAACTTTTAGATGGTAAAAAAATCGAAGCTGTTTTGCTACCAATGAAAGAAGAACTTGTAGATGAAAATGGAAAAATCATCAAACATGCAAGATATACTATTTGTGTTTCCTCTCAAGTGGGGTGCAAAAGTGGGTGTAGTTTTTGTCTGACTGCTAAAGGCGGCTTGAAAAGAAATTTGACTGCAGGAGAAATAGTAGGACAAATTTTATGGATTAAAAAACACAACAACATACCTTATGAAAGAAGGGTTAATATAGTCTATATGGGCATGGGAGAGCCTTTGGATAATCTTAAAAATGTTTCTAAAGCAGTTAAAATTTTAGCTGATAATGATGCCTTAGCGATAAGCCCTAGAAGACAAACTATAAGCACTAGCGGTTTAGCAAAACAGATTAAAGAGCTTGGAGAAATGAATTTAGGTGTACTTTTGGCTATTTCGCTCCATGCTGTAAATGATGAGCTTAGAAGTGAATTAATGCCTATTAATAAAGCTTATAATATAGCAAGTATTATGGAAGCAGTGAGAAATTTTCCTATAGATCAGCGCAAAAGAGTGATGTTTGAATATCTTTTAATTGATGGGATAAATGATAAAATAGAACATGCAAAAGAACTAGTCAAGCTCTTAAATGGTATAAAAGCTAAAGTAAATTTAATACTTTTTAATCCACACGAAGGAAGTTTATATAAAAGACCAAGTGTTGAAAATGCGGTTAAATTTCAAGATTATTTAAGTGCAAAAGGTGTTACTTGTACGATAAGAGAAAGTAAAGGGCTTGATATTTCAGCTGCATGCGGACAGCTTAAAGAAAGGCAGAGTAAACAATGACTTTTTTAGATATAGCTCAGCTTATTTTTATAAGTATAGTGGTGATCATAGGACTTGGTGGGATTATTTATGTATTAAAAAATGAAGATAAATGATTAGTTGATATATCAATATTGCTTATCATGATTATATATCATCATGGATAGTGTTATCTTTAATGGTATAGAGAATTTTAAACTATAATTTCTTTTAAAAATTCACCTTTTATATCTTTTTGAGATTGTATCAAAAATTTTTGATTTTTATATGTAAATTCTAAGCTAGAAGAGTGTAAAAGCAGTCTTTTAGCGCCTGTGATGTGAGCTCTTTTGATATCACTCATTTTTCCATCAAGTATTTGCTCTATTTGTGTTTTTTCTAAACCATATAAAGGTTCACCTAAAATTTTATGTTTCACATGAAACAAATGTAGTCTTATTTGGTGTTGTCTGCCTGTTAGAGGTTTAGCTAAAACTAAACTAGCATCTAAATTTTCAAAATATTCTAAAGTGTAAAATTGCGTTAAAGCTTCTTTACCATTTTCACAAATATGCATTCTAGTTTTGACTGTATCATAGTCTTTAGCTAAATCCATACTTTTATCTACTATAAATTCTTTTTTAGTTTTTCCTTTTACTAGAGCAAAATAGCCTTTTTGCACTAATCTTTTTTCAAACATGGTTTTTAACTCAATTTGTGCATTTTTATGTTTAGCTATGAGTAAAAGCCCGCTTGTTTCTTTATCTAATCTATGAGCTACGCAAGCTTTTTCACCCCATAAATGCCAAATTTCATCACAAAGACTATAAGTACAATTGCGTCCATTAGGATGAGTTAGTACCCCGCTTGGTTTTTCTACTACAGCAAAATCTTCATTTTCATAAACTATTTCCAATCCTTTAGGGTTATTTTCATATACGATTAATTCCACTAAGCCATCTAAAAATTTGTTTTTTTCTTCTACCAAATTTCCATTACAAAATAGTCTTTTTTTGTCAATGAGTTTTTGTGCTTCACGCATAGAAATTTTTAACTCATCCATAAGTAGTCTAAATGCCTTTTTTCCATTATTTGCTAGTTTCTTTTTTATGTATGCCATTTAATAACTTTCTTAGGTAATTTATAATAAAATTCAAGCTATTTTTTCATAAAAAATTATATAAAAAAAGGTCTTGAAAATGGTTGAAAGATATAGTAGAGAAATCATGGCTAAAAAATGGGACATGCAAGCAAAATATGACGCATGGTTAAAAGTGGAATTAGCTGCTGTGAAAGCGTGGAATAAACTTGGTCTTATTAAAGATGATGATTGTGAAAAAATTATAAAAAATGCAAAATTTGATATAGCAAGAATAGATGAAATAGAAAAAACTACCAAACATGATGTTATCGCTTTTTTAACTAGCGTAAGTGAAAGTTTGGGCGAGGAAAGTCGTTTTGTACATTATGCAATGACAAGTTCAGATTGTATTGATACTGCAGTTGCTTTGCAGATTAAAGATAGTTTAGAATTAATCTTGCAAGATTTAGATCAAGTTTTAGCAGCGATTAAAACAAGAGCGTATGAGCATAAAAACACTTTAATGGTAGGAAGAAGTCATGGAATTCATGGAGAGCCTATAACTTTTGGCTTAGTTTTGGCTATTTGGTATGATTCGCTAGTTCATGCAAAAGATTTAATCATTCATGCAAAAGAAGTGATTAGCTATGGAAAAATTAGCGGTGCTATGGGAAATTTTGCTCATGCTCCGCTTGAATTTGAAGAAGAAGTTTGTAAAAACTTAGATTTAAAGCCGGCACCAGTTTCAAACCAAGTTATACAAAGAGATCGTTACGCACAGGTTATCTCGGCTTTAGCTATTTTAGCTTCAAGTTGTGAGCAAATCGCTGTTGCTATCCGCCATTTTCAAAGAACAGAAGTATATGAAGCTGAAGAATATTTTTCTCAAGGACAAAAAGGAAGCTCAGCTATGCCTCATAAAAGAAATCCTGTTTTGAGTGAAAATATTACCGGTCTTTGCAGGATGATAAGAGCTTATGTAACACCTGCTTTAGAAAATGTAGCATTGTGGCACGAAAGAGATATATCACATTCTAGTGTAGAAAGATTTGTATTGCCTGATGCTTTTATCACGACTGATTTTATGCTTTCAAGATTATGTGGTGTGATAGAAAAGCTTTTGGTGTATCCAGAAAATATGATGAAAAATTTAAATTTAACCGGAGGACTTGTATTTTCTCAAAGAGTGTTGCTTGAACTTCCATTTAAAGGTATAAGTAGAGAAGAAGCTTACAAGATCGTTCAAAGAAATGCTATGAAAGTTTGGGCTGATTTACAAAATGGCAAGCCTGCTTTAAATGAAAAAGGCGAGAGTTTGTTTTTGCTGGCTTTATTAGCTGATGAGGATTTGAAAAAGTCTTTAAGTGAAGCAGATATTAGAAATTGCTTTGACTATAACTACTACACAAAAAATGTAGATAAAATTTTTGCAAGAACTTTTAAATAATAAACTAGGGGTTGTGAGTGAAAGTATTAAAAAGAAATGGTAGAACTGAAGAATTAGATGTTTCTAAGATTAAAAAATATACCACCGATGCGGTGGCAAATTTAGAAAATGTTAGCCAAAGTGAGCTTGAAGTAGATGCAAAAATTCAATTTCGTGATGGCATAACAACAGAAGAAATCCAACAAACTCTCATAAAAACAGCAGTAGATAAAATAGATATTGATAGACCTAATTGGACCTTTGTTGCTGCAAGATTATTTTTATATGATTTGTATAAAAAAGTAAGTGGTTATAGTGGTTATAAACATTTAAGAGAATACCTTGAAAAAGGTGAAAAAGAAGGTAGGATTTTAATCGGCTTAAAAGAAAAATATGATTTAGATGATCTTAATGCATATATCAAGCCAGAACGCGATTTGCAATTTACTTATCTTGGTATAAAAACTTTATATGATAGATATTTGATTAAAGATTCTAAGGGCATGCCTATAGAATTACCACAGCAAATGTTTATGGCTATTGCGATGTTTTTAGCGCAAAATGAGTTAGATTCTCAAACTTGGGCTAAGAAATTTTATGATTTAATCTCAACTTTTGAAGTAATGCTTGCAACCCCAACCCTTTCAAATGCAAGAACCACAAGACATCAATTAAGTTCATGTTATATAGGAAGCACACCTGATAATATAGAAGGGATTTTTGATTCTTATCAAGAAATGGCACTTTTATCTAAATTTGGTGGTGGTATAGGCTGGGATTGGTCTAAGGTGCGTGCTATGGGTGGAAGCATAGATGGACATAAAAATGCAGCAGGTGGGATTATACCATTTTTAAAAATCACCAATGATATAGCAGTAGCTGTTGATCAACTTGGTACTAGAAAAGGCGCAATTGCTGTATATATTGAACCTTGGCATATGGATATTAATGACTTTTTAGATTTGCGTAAAAACTCAGGCGAAGAAAGAAGAAGAGCGCATGAGCTTTTCCCTGCTTTGTGGATTAATGATTTGTTCATGAAAAGAGTAAGAGCAAATGACAAATGGACGCTTTTTGATCCTGCTGATACAGCAAGTTTGTGTGATTTATACGGTGAAGAATTTGAGAAAAAATATGAAGAATTTGAAAAAGATGAAAGCATAGTCAAAGAAATTGTTGATGCTAAAGAGCTTTGGAAAAAAATACTTTTATCTTATTTTGAAAGTGGCTTGCCGTTTTTATGTTTTAAAGATAGTGCAAATAGAACAAATCCAAATTCCCATGCAGGAATTATAAGAAGTTCAAATTTATGTACAGAAATTTTTCAAAATACAGAACCAAATTATTATCAAATCAAAATCGTATTTGATGATAAAACAGAACTTCATTTAGATGAGGATGAAGAGCTTACAATAGATGGAGGATATAAAAAGCTTGCTAAAAAAGTTTCTACTTTAGATAGTATTAATGGTAAAAAAGTCTATATAGTAGAAAAATATAAAAATGAAGGAAAAACCGCAGTTTGTAATCTTGCAAGTATAAATTTAAGTAAAATCAATACCAAAGAAGATATCCAAAGAGTAGTGCCAACAGCAATAAGAATGCTTGATAATGTGATTGATTTAAATTTTTATCCTCATGTAAAGGTTAAAAATACCAACCTAAAATCACGCGCTATAGGACTTGGTGTGATGGGTGAAGCGCAAATGTTAGCTGAAGCTCAAATTTATTGGGGTTCTAATGAACATTTTGAAAAAATTGATCGCATTATGGAAATGATTAGCTATGAGGCTATTTTAGCTAGCTCAAATTTAGCCTTAGAAAAAGGAAGTTATCCTGACTTTGAAGGATCAAACTGGAGTAAAGGTATAGTGCCAATTGATGTAGCAAACGAAAATGCCAAAAAGCTTACCGCAAGCGAAGGTTTATTTGATCAAAGTGAGTGTGATTGGGAAAAATTAAGAGAAAAACTAAAAAGAGATGGTATAAGAAATGGTTATTTAATGGCTATAGCGCCAACTTCTTCTATTTCTATTTTAGTGGGTACTACTCAAACAATTGAGCCTGTATATAAAAGAAAATGGTTTGAGCAAAACTTAAGCGGTATGATACCAACCGTGGTGCCAAATCTAAGTGCTAATACTTGGCAGTATTATACCCCTGCTTATGAGCTTGATCAAAAAATCTTAGTAAAAGCAGCAGCGATTCGTGGTAAATGGATTGATCAAGGTCAATCTTTAAATATCTTTGTTTCTTTAGATAAAGCAAGCGGTGGATATTTAAATGAAATTTATCAACTTGCTTGGGAATTAGGTGTTAAATCAACTTATTATCTAAGAAGCGAAAGCCCTGATAGTCAAAAAGTAAATGATGATGTGGTTGATAGAACTATAGAATGTGAAGGTTGTCAATAAAAATGGAGAAACAAAATGTATACAAAAAACTCACTACCGGAGCTTACGCTTAGGGGTATAATACTAGGAAGTATTTTAACGATTATTTTTACTGCCTCAAATGTATATTTGGGGCTTAAAGTTGGTCTTACTTTTTCTACTTCTATTCCTGCTGTTGTGATTGCAATGGCCGTTTTAAAAATCTTTAAAGACTCTAATATTTTAGAAAATAATATGGTTCAAACTCAAGTTTCAGCCGCAGGTACGCTTTCGGCTGTGATTTTTGTTATACCAGGTCTTTTTATGTGTGGATATTGGTTTGAATTTCCACTTTGGCTTACTTTTATGCTCTGTCTTTGTGGGGGTGGATTGGGCGTGCTTTTTACCATACCTTTGCGTAGAGCTATGGTGGTAGAGAGTAAATTAGCTTATCCTGAAGGAAGAGCTGCTGCTGAAATTTTAAAAGTAGCTAATAAAGATCAAGCTGATAAAAAAGGAAAAGTAGGCTTAAAAGAAATCACACTTGGCGTGGCTTTTGCTTCTGTGATAAGTCTTTTTTCAAGTGGTTTTAAACTACTTTCAAGTGGAAGTAGTTTTGCGTTCATCTGGCAAAAAATGACTTTTGGCTTTTCTATGGGTTATTCAGTGGCGCTTTTGGGTGCTGGATACTTAGTAGGTATAGCCGGAGGTGTTGCATTACTTGCGGGTATGGTACTTGCTTGGATGGTTTTTGTGCCATATTTTTCTGCTAAAGAAAGTTTTGACGCGAGTTTAAGTGCACTTGATATAGCTAATCAAATTTGGGCTCAAAAGGTGCGTTTAATAGGCACAGGAGCTATTGCCATAGCAGCATTATGGACTTTAATAGAACTTGCAAAACCTGTATATGATGGTATGAAAAATATGCTTAAAAAAACCTCGTTAAATCTTTCACAAGATCCTAAAGATATGGATTTATCTTTAAAAGCTATGCTAGGTTTATTTGTACTTATGTGTATAGGTTTGTTTGTCTCATTTTACGCTTTTGTGGCTGATTCAAATTTAGCAAGTGGCTATCAAATTCTTTTTGCCTTAGTAGGAACTTTAGTGGCTATTTTTATAGGCTTTTTTGTAGCTTCTGCTTGTGGATATATGGCAGGTTTGGTGGGTTCATCATCTTCTCCTATTTCGGGTATAGGGCTTATTGGGATTATGATTTCTTCTTTGATTATTTTACTTTTGGGTTATCAAGTAGATTTATTTAGTGATCCTTTAATGTCTAAATTTGCCATCGCTTTTGCTATATTTACTACTAGTGTTATTTTAGCAACTGCTGCTATTTCTAACGATAATTTACAAGATTTAAAAACTGGCTATTTAGTGGGTGCAACTCCTTGGAAACAACAAATTTCCTTGATAATAGGTTGTGTGTTTGGTGCTTTAGCTATAGCTCCTGTTTTAAATTTATTATATCAAGCTTATGGTTTTGTGGGTGCAATGCCAAGAGAAGGAATGGATGAGGCAAATGCACTTGCTGCACCACAAGCAAATTTGATGAGTACTATAGCACAAGGCATTTTTAACGCTAATATCGATTGGAGTTATATTATAGCGGGAGCTTTTGTGGGTGTTGGTATAATCATTGTTGATCGTTTGTTAAGAAAGAAAAATATGTCTTTGCCACCTTTAGCTGTGGGTATAGGTATATATTTACCACCTGCTGTTAATATGCCTTTGTTTATAGGTGGATTATTAGCGTATTTAATCAAAAAGCGTTTAGAGCAAAGATATACTAAAAATGCTCATAAAAAAGAACTCATTCAAGAGCATGAGCAAAAAGGAACCTTATTTGCCTCTGGTTTGATAGTAGGTGAGAGTTTATTTGGAGTGTTAATAGCTGGTTTAACCGTGCTTTCTATTAGTAGAGGTGGGGCTGAAGATCCACTTGCTATTGCAACTTCATTTAAAGATGATGGGATTATAGGTTTTGTAGTTTTTGTAGCGATTATGCTAATTTTTGCAAGAAGAGTACTTAAAAAATGAATTTAGATTATTATTATGCTTTGATTTTAGGAATCATTGAGGGTCTGACAGAATTTTTGCCTGTTTCATCTACAGGGCATATGATCTTGGGTGCTGAAATTTTGGGTTTAAATATAGATGATTTCTGGAGAAGTTTTTTTATCATTATTCAACTCGGTTCTATACTAGCGGTGATTTTTATTTTCAAAGATAAACTAACTCAAAAACTTGATATTTGGTTAAAACTTGCTGTGGGCTTTTTGCCAGCAGGTGGAGTGGGTTTTATAGCATATAAGTTTTTAAAAGAGATATTTAATGGCTATACCGTGGCTACTATGTTAATCATTGGTGGGATTGTTTTTATCATCATAGAGCTTAAACATAGAAAAAAAGACTATGATATACATTCTTTAGATGAGGTAAGTTATAAACAAGCTTTTTTGATAGGTTTAACCCAAGCTCTTGCTATCATACCAGGTACTTCAAGAAGTGGAGCAAGTATCATAGGTGGCTTATTGCTCGGACTTGATCGCAAAGTGGCTTCTGAATTTTCGTTTTTGCTTGCAATTCCTACTATGATTATAGCAACAGCTTATAGTATTTATAAAGAACCACAGGTTTTAAGTAATATGAATAATTTCATTCCTTTAGCCATAGGTTTTGTAACAGCTTTTATAGTGGCTTTTGTGGTAATTAAAATATTTTTAAAATTAATCAGCAAGATAAACTTTATACCTTTTGGAATTTATAGGATAATTTTAGGTTTTGTATTTTTATACCTTTTTATGAGTGGTGTTTTAGATATATCAAGAACGGGTGTTTGAAATATAAAAATATCCTTTATTTAAAAAAAGTTTAAGTTTTTCATAGCTAAAATTAGTCTTATATTTTAATTTAAGCTCACAAGGTTAGTGAGTGTTAAGGGTAGAAATGACAAAAGATATAATTGCATATGCAAATAATGAAACTTTGGTAGATACTCAAAGTTTTAACAATGATACAAATTTAACTCCGATTTATTTTGATAATTCTAAAGAAAGTTTAGAAGTTATCCGCCATTCTTGTGCGCATTTAATGGCTCAAGCGATTAAAAGTTTATATCCAGAGGCTAAATTTTTCGTAGGACCTGTGATAGAAGATGGGTTTTATTATGATTTTAGAGTTGATAGCAAGATTTCAGAAGAAGATTTAAGCAAAATCGAAAAGAAAATGAAAGAACTAGCAGAAGCAAAGCTAGACATCATAAAATACGAACTTTCAAAGACTGAGGTTAAAGAAAAATTTGCTAATGATGATTTAAAACAAGAAGTTTTACTAAGAATTCCTGATGGAAAAGTAAGTATTTATAAGCAAGGCGAATTTGAAGATTTATGCCGTGGGCCTCATGTGCCAAATACTAGATATTTAAGATTTTTCAAGCTTACTCGTGTAGCTGGTGCGTATTTGGGTGGTGATGAAAAAAGAGAAATGCTCACAAGAATTTATGGTACTGCCTTTGCAGATAAAGAAAGTTTAAATGAATACTTAAAAATCATTGAAGAAGCTAAAAAAAGAGATCATAGAAAACTTGGTAATGAAATGAAGCTTTTTGCCTTTGATGATGAAATAGGCGGTGGGCTTCCTATATGGCTTAGCAATGGTGCAAAATTAAGAAGTAAATTAGAGCATTTGTTATATAAAGCACATAGATTAAGAGGCTATGAGCCTGTGCGTGGGCCTGAACTTTTAAAAGCTGATGCGTGGAAAATTAGCGGGCATTATGCAAACTATAAAGAAAATATGTATTTTACGCAAATTGATGAGCAAGAATACGGCATTAAGCCGATGAATTGTGTAGGGCATATTAAAATTTATCAAAGTGATGTTAGAAGTTATCGTGATTTACCTTTGAAATTTTTTGAATATGGCGTGGTGCACCGCCATGAAAAAAGTGGAGTTTTACACGGGCTTTTTAGAGTAAGAGAATTTACTCAAGATGATGCGCATATTTTTTGTATGCCAAGTCAGATAAAAGAACAAGTTTTAGAAATTCTAAGCTTTGTTGATACTTTGATGAAGGCTTTTGAGTTTGATTATGAAATGGAAATTTCAACACGCCCAGCAAAAGCAATAGGCGATGATGAAATTTGGGACATAGCTACAAAGGCTTTAAAAGAAGCTTTAGATGAACAAGGTTTAAAATATGGCATTGATGAGGGTGGTGGAGCTTTCTATGGTCCAAAAATCGATATTAAAATTACCGATGCGCTAAAAAGAAAATGGCAGTGTGGAACTATACAAGTGGATTTTAACTTACCAAGCCGTTTTAAACTCGAATACACAGACGCAGATAATGAGAAAAAACAACCTGTAATGCTTCACCGTGCTATTTTGGGTTCTTTTGAAAGATTTATAGGAATTTTAGTAGAGCATTGTGCGGGTGAGTTGCCATTTTTCATAGCACCAACTCAAGTAGCTATAGTGCCTATTTCGCAAAATCACCATAATTATGCAAAAGAAATAGCAAGAAAACTTTTAGAACTTGGCATTGATAGTGAAGTGTATAATAAAAATGAAAGCTTAAATAAAAAAATCCGCACCGCTGAAAAAGCACATGTGCCTATGATACTTGTTTTAGGTGATGAAGAAGTAGCAAACAAAAGTGTGGCTTTAAGAGATAGAAGAGCAAAAGAACAAAAAACAATGACTTTAGATGAATTTATAACCCTAACAAAGGAGAAATTAAGTGAGGTACGCTTTTGAGTAAAGAAAAAGAAGTATTGCTAAATGAAGAAATTCAAGCAGATGAGATCAGATGTATAGGTGATGATGGCAAGGTTTATGGCATTATTAGTAGTGATGAAGCGCTAGATATAGCAAATAGGCTAGGGCTTGATTTGGTGATGATAGCCCCTGAAGCCAAACCACCTGTATGTAAGATAATGGATTATGGAAAATTCCGTTATCAACAAGAAAAGAAGCAAAAAGAAGCAAAGAAAAAACAAAAAGTTATTGATATAAAAGAAATCAAACTTTCTGTGAAAATTGCTCAAAATGACATTAATTATAAAGTCAAACATGCAAGCGAGTTTTTAGAGCAAGGCAAGCATGTTAAATTTAGAGTGTTTTTAAAAGGTCGTGAGATGGGCTCTCCTGAAGCAGGGGTAGCTTTGCTTGAAAAAATTTGGCAAATGGTTGAAGATATAGCAGATAGAGACAAAGAGCCTTTACTCGAAGGACGCTATGTAAATATGCTAGTAACTCCTAAAAAGAAAAAATAATCACAAGCCTTTTTAAGGCTTGTATTTTAAACTTATGCTAGAAGAAAATCCACAATTTTTAAAAGAACAAATCATAACTTATCTTGGCAATAAAAGATCCTTGCTTGATTTTTTAAATCAAGGCTTTAAATTCGCACAAAATGAGCTTAAAAAAGACAAATTTAGTTTTTGTGATGTATTTAGCGGTTCAGGTGTAGTTTCACGTTTTGTGAGGCCTTATGCGAGTTTTATTATGGCAAATGATTTGGAAGATTATTCTAAAATCATCAATGAGTGTTATTTAAGCAATCAAAATGCACAATTTTTACAAGAATTACAAAAATATTACGCTTTTTTAACTTCTGATTTAAAACTCAAAAAAGGCTTTATAAGCAAGCTTTATGCACCAAATGATGATGAGTATATCCAAAAGAATGAAAGAGTTTTTTATACGCTTAAAAACGCTATGTATTTAGACTCTATGCGAGAAAAAATTTCAAGCCTGCCAAGTAATATACAAAAATACTTCATCGCACCACTTATTTATGAAGCAAGTGTGCATGCAAACACAAGTGGGGTTTTTAAGGGCTTTTATAAAGATAAAAATGGCATTGGTAAATTTGGAGGAAATGGAGCAAATGCGCTTAGTCGTATAAAGGGTGATATAGCTTTAAAAATGCCTATTTTTTCAAATTTTACTTGTGAGTATGAGGTTTTTCAAAAAGATGCAAATATTTTAGCTAAAGAGCTTGATAGCTTTGATGTAGCGTATTTAGACCCACCTTATAATCAACACCCTTATGGATCAAATTATTTTATGTTAAATTTAATCGCTAATTATAAAAAGCCAAAGGAAATTTCAAAGGTTTCTGGCATACCAAAAGACTGGAACCGCAGTGCTTTTAACAAAGAAAAAAAGGCCGAAGATGCTTTGTTTGATTTGATAAATGATTTAAAAGCTAAGATTGTATTGCTTTCTTATAATTGTGAGGGTTTTGTAAAAAAAGAAAATTTCACAAAAAGACTTCAAAGTCTTGGAGAATGTTTTGTGCTTGAGCAAAAGTATAATGCCTTTAGAGCTAGTAGAAACCTTTCTAAGCGCTCTATGCATATACAAGAACAACTTTATGTATTAAAAAAGAAGAATTAGAATTTAATTTTTCTAAAGCATAGTTGTAGTAAAATGATAGCTTTCTTTTATGAAAAAATTTATCCAAAGGATACACATGCCAAAAATGAAAAGCGTTAAAAGTGCTGTTAAACGCTTCAAAGTAGGTAAAAATAAAATCAAAAGAGGCGCTGCTTATAGAAGCCACATTTTGACTAAAAAACCTGCTAAAAGAATGCGTGATCTTCGCACTTCTAAGTATGTTCACTCAACCAATGTTAAAGCAGTTGAAAAAATGTTAGGAATTTAAGCTCGCTTAAATTTAGTTTTTGACGAAAGTCATTCAAACTCCCCTTATTTTAAAGGGCAAGATTCGTTTAACGAACGCCAATTTGTGAAAGGATAAATATGGCAAGAGTAAAAACAGGTGTTGTAAGACGCCGCAGACATAAAAAAGTTTTAAAACTTGCGCGTGGTTTTTATAGTGGTCGCCGCAAACACTTTAGAAAAGCTAAAGAACAATTAGAAAGAAGTTTGGTTTATGCGTATCGTGATAGACGCCGCAAAAAACGTGATTTCCGTCGTCTTTGGATAGTACGTATCAATGCAGCTTGCAGACTAAATGATATTAGTTATTCAAGATTTATAAATGGTCTTAAAAAAGCAGGCATTGAGCTTGATAGAAAAATCTTAGCTGATTTAGCGATGAACGACGCAGCTGCTTTTGCTAAAATAGCAGATGCTGCTAAAAAAGCACTTTAATCTTACTGCAAGGCTTTTTATAAGCCTTGTTTTTCTCTTTACTTTCTTTTTAAATCCTCTTTTTGCAAAAGATATTTTACTTTTTAAAGTTTATGATGAAAAATCATTTAAAGATATAAATTTAAGCCATTATCTCATGAGCGAAAAACTCGATGGCGTAAGAGGACTTTGGAGTGGTAAGTCTATGCAAACAAGAGCAGGAAATGCCATAAAACTCCCTTCATTTTTCACAAAAAAATTTCCTAAATTTGAGTTAGATGGAGAACTTTGGATAAAAAGAGCTTCTTTTGAAGAAATTTCATCTTTAATACGCCAAGAAAATCCTGATGAAAAACTTTGGCAAAAAGTAAGTTATAATGTCTTTGATGTGCCAAATGCTTGTGAGGAATTTAAACTTGATCCTTGTACTTTAGAAACAAGATTAGAAGTTTTAAAAAGGTATTTAGCAAAAAACTCAAATGATTTTATAAAAATCATCCCACAAATTCGCATTAAAGATAAAAATCATTTAAAGCAGTTTTACCAAGATATCATTTCGCATAAAGGCGAGGGCGTAATCATAAGATTAAACAACGCACCTTATGAAAAGAAAAGATCAAACAATGCTTTTAAACTAAAACCTTTTGATGATACAGAATGTGTTGTAAAAAAGCATTTTGAAGGTAAAGGAAAATTTGAAGGCAAAATGGGATCTTTGCTTTGTGAAGCAGTGATTGAGGGTAAAAAAGTAAGTTTTAAGATAGGCTCGGGCTTTAAAGAAAGTGATCGCTTAAACCCTCCGCCAGTTGGTGTCATCATCACTTTTAAATACAATGGCTTAACCAAAAATGGCAAGCCAAAATTTGCTAGTTTTTTAAGAGTGCATGAAAATAGCGTTTTAAGATAAAAGTAAATTTCAACTTTTCTTTAAAAAAGCACTAAAACAAAGATAAAACACAAAAGCTATACAAGCGCTAGCTATAATGCATGCTCCACTTGCAAGATTATAATAAAAACTCACAAAAAGCCCTATCACACAAAAACTTATACTCAAAAGAGTAGAGATGATCATCATTTGACCAAGCTTTTTAGAAAAGCTCTCAGCGATAAATGCAGGTATACTAAGTAAAGCTATCACAAGTATAAGTCCTACTACTTTGATACTTATAACGATACAAAAAGCCATCATCGCGATTAAAAGATAGTGAAAAAGATTGGTTTTAACCCCTCTTAAGCTTGCAAATTCTTTATCAAAACTTAGAATTTCAAATTGGCGGTAAAAAAGCAATACTAAAATGATAAAAATCACATCAATCACTGCAAATAAAACTATATCTTGCGTAGGTACAGACAAAATACTACCAAATAAATACCCCATTAAATCACCATTATACCCAGGGGTTAAGTCTATGAGTATGATACCAACAGCCATTCCAAAAGCCCATATAACACCGACTATATTATCGCTTCTAAAAGGATATTTTTGTACTAAAAACGCTACAAGCAAGGCTAAAAAAAGAGTAAATAAACTCGTACTAACAAGTACTGGCAAACCAAAATAAAATGCTATACCTATACCCCCAAAAGCCCCATGCGTAATGCCTCCTGCCATAGAACTTAAGCGGTTGATCATGATCAAAGTCCCCATAATCCCACAAGCAATGCTGGTTAAAAATGCAGCCAAAAAAGCATTTTGTATAAAAGAGCTAGATAAAAGTTCAAGCATGGTTTTTTCCTTCACAGCAACACTGCTCCAAGCTAAGCTCCACATCACAAAAATGCGTGTGATTTTGGCTTAAATGTGCTAGTAAGTGTGCCTTTTTTTCAGGGGTGTTTTCATGTAAGAATAATTCTTTGTTTAAATATGCGATTTTATTTGCATAAGCTAAGCTTACATTTAAATCATGGCATATTACTATCACGCCAACCCCACTTTCGTGTAATTTTTTCAAAAGCTCAAAAATCTGCACCGAGCCTTTGGTATCTATACTTGCAGTAGGCTCATCAAGGATCAAAAGCTTGCATTCACTTGCTAGAGCTCTTGCTATATAAACTCTTTGTCTTTGACCTCCGCTTAGTTCGTTGATTTTTTTATCCCAAAAATTTCTCATACCTACTTTTTCTAATGCTAGCAAGGCTTGATCTTGATCTTTTTTGGTATAAAAACCAAAGAATTTTTTATCCACCCTACCCATCATCACTACTTCTAGCACGCGCACTGGAAAGTTTGGATTAGCTAAAGTATTTTGTGGGACATAACCTATATCTTTTAAGCTTAAGTTTTCAAAGTTTATGTTTTTATGGCTATTTAGTAAACCTAGTATGAGTTTTAAAAGTGTAGATTTACCCCCGCCATTTGGCCCTACTATGGCTAAAAAGTCTTTGCTTTCATAGTTTAGGTTGATATTTTTTAAAACCTCATCTTGATTATATGAAAAGTTTAAATTTTTAATATTGATTTTTATCATTGTAAAACGCTTGCTATATTTTTTGCATCTTTTAAAAGCTCATTTTTATAATCACTTGGCAAATGATCAAGTTCTATGATTTTAAGATTATAATTACTCGCCATAGCTTTAATGGTATTGTTATTAGCTCCTTTTGGTACAAAAATAGCTTTTATTTGCTCTTTTTGTATGAGTTTTGCAAGCTTGGCTAAGTCTTTTGGTTTAGGTTCTTTTCCTTCTATTTCAACAGGAATTTGGCTTAGATGATATCTTTTGGCAAAATACCCCCAAGATGGATGATAGACTAGAAAATGCTTGTTTTTTACATTTTTAAATAAAGCTTGTATTTGTAAATTTAATGTATCCATTTCTTTTAAGAAATTTTCTAAATTTTGCTCATAAAATGCTTTATTTTGTGGGTATTGTTCTATAAGTGCTAAAGTGATATTTTTAGCATGAGTTTTTGCTAAAAGTGGATCAAGCCATGTGTGAGGGTCATCTCCATGATGATGGTGTCCTTCGTGAGCATGCTCTTGCAAAGGTATAAAATCAATACCATTTTGAGTAGAGATGATTTTGGTATTTTTGAGATTATCTTTAAGTTTTAAAATCCAAATTTTTTCAAATTCTAAATTGGCTGTGAAGTAAATATCGCTTTTTTCAAGTTTTAAAATACCACTTGGTTTAAATTCGAAAGTATGCTCATTTGCATTAGGTGGTATGACTATATTTATATCCAAAGTATCTTTGGCAATTTGCTTTACAAAGTAAGCTTGTGGGGCTATACTAACACTTACCAAATCTTTGGCATATATACTTAAAAATGAAATCAAACACAAAAACACTACTCGCATAATTTTCCTTTCTAAAAACAAAAAAATATTATACTATATTAGAAAAAATAAGGAGTGAAGATGAATTTATGGAATAAAAAAGCAAAAAGCTATGCAAGGTATAATCCTAGTTTAAACGAAATTCAAAAAGCTACTTTTGCAAAACTTGGATCTTTACAAGATAAAAGCGTGGTAGATATAGGCTGTGGGAGCGGTGTTTGGACTTTGCATTTAGCACAAAAAGCAAAAAGTGTTTTAGGTATAGACAGCTCTAGTGCTATGCTTGAAATTTTACAAGAAGATGCAAAAACTCATGCCATATCAAATGTAAAAACACTAAATTTAGACTTTGAAAACTTTTATAAAAACAATAACACAAATTTTGATTTAGCCTTTTTAAGTATGTCTCCTGCTTTGCAAAATGAAAAAGACTATAAAGCTTTTTTAAACTTAGCTTCTAAAAAGGTGTATTTAGGCTGGGCAAGTAGGCGTAAAAGTAGCTTTTTAGATCCTATATTTGAGCGTTTTAACACGCATTTTAAAGGTTTTTATGAAAGCGACTTACAAAGTTTTTTAAATGCGCAAAATATCCCTTACGAGGTTGAAATTTTTAACGAAACTAGAGTGGTAAAAAGAGATAAAGAAAGTGCGATAGAAAATGCTTTGTGGCATTTGAGTATGAATGGTGTTAATGCAAACAAACAAGAGTTAGAAAGCTTTGTAAAAGATGAGGTAGAAGAGCTTATAGAAGCTAAGATAAAACTTCTGATTATTAATTAAATTTCAAGGCTAAATAACCTTGAAATTTAAAGTTTTTCCCGCCATAAATGGCACTACATCGCCGTATTTTTGCGCTACTTGCCATTCTTGTTTTTCTAAAGTGATGATTTTATCTTTTTCAAATTCAAAATTATGGATTTTGCAAGCATTATCTGAAATAAATTTTTGTAAATTTGCTTCATTTGAGTGTTTTTCAAAAAGTTCAGCCAACACAGGTAAAATCACTGGCGCACTAAATACTCCAGCTGCGCACCCACAGCATTCTTTAGTGTGCAATGGATGAGGTGCGCTATCGCTTCCAAACATAGCCTTTTCATAGCCGCTAAAAGCAAGCTCACATAAAGCGTCTTTGTCTTCATAGCGTTTTGCAATAGGTTTGCAAAATAAATGCGGATCCATCTTACCGCCCACTACATCATCAAGCGTTATTATCAAATGGTGTAAAGTGATAGTTGCGTATAAATTTTCATAATCTTTTAACAAATCGCACAAAACCTTAGTGGTAATATGCTCCATTACGATTTTTAATTTTGGAAAGTTTTTAGCTAATTTTTCATAGATTTTAGCAAAATTTGCTTCTCTATCCATTACAAAATCATTTGTTTCTCCATGCACTAGCAAAGGTATGTTTAATTCACTCATAGCATTTAGTGTAGGTTTTAACTTTTCTATATCAAAGCTTGAAATTCCATTATCTGAGTTGGTAGTGATACCTGCAGGATAAAGTTTTATGGCAAAAAGCTCATCTTTAGCTTTTTCTAAAAATTTCTCATCATAGTCTTTAAAAAATAAAGTCATCAAAGGCGTAAAATCTTCATTTTTACATGCTTTTAAAATGCGTTCTTTATAAGATTTTAATGCATTTGTTTCGGTAAGCGGGGTGATTAAATTTGGCATGATAACTCCCGCTTTAAAGTCTTTTGCACTAAATGGAGCTACAAGTTCAAGCATGCTTTCATCGCGTAAATGTAAATGCATATCCAAAGGGTTTTTAAGTGTCATTTTATCTCCTATTTGAGTTTATATAAGCCGTTTTTGAGTTTTTCAAGCAAAGCTTTTTCTTCTAAAAATTTAAAAGTAGAAATGATGGTAGGTTTGCTGATGTTTAACCTTTTAGAAAGCTCTTCTATATTGACAAAGACAAAGCCATCTTCATTAGCATGAAGGGCTAAAAATTCTAAAATTTCAAAGCGTTTTTTACCAAAGATTTTTTCACATAGTATTTTTACTTTATCATCCATTCTCTAACCAAATCAAAAAGAATAAAACTCCAAGTAATTATAGCTAAAACCACGCTAAAAAACACCCCAGCGCTCGCACAATCTTTTGCTTTTTTAGCTAAGATGTGAAATTCGTTCGTGCAAAGATCCACACAAGCTTCTATGGCAGAATTTAGTGCTTCTACGATTAAAATTAGTACCAAAACAAATACAAGCACAAAATGCTCTAAAAAACTCACAGGTAAAAATAAGCTTGCAAAAATCAAAGGTAAAATAATGGCAAATTCTATCCTAAAAGCCATTTCATTTTGGAGTAAAAATTTAATTCCACTAAAGGCATAGCTTGCATTTTTAAATAAAGAATATTTCGGCTTCATTAAGGATTTTCCTTTAAATTTTTGCTAAATATATCATAATTTGCCTCATATTCTTTGCTATTTACACCAAAATACCCCAGTAAGCTTGAAAAAAGATTATCTTGAGAAAGTTTATAGTCTTTTTTGCTTTGTAAATCTTGGCTTAATTTGCTATCTTTACTCCAAAATATCATCGGTATATGCTTTTGATCTTTTGGTGCTATTAAATAAGGCATACCATGAAGATAAATTCCATTTTCACCTAAACTCTCCCCATGATCTGATAAATAAAGCAAAGAAGCTTCTTTGGTAGGATTTTGCTTAAGCATATCTATAAGGCTTTTTATAATAAAGTCTGTATAAAGTAAAGTATTATCATAGGTGTTGATGATTTGTTTGTGTGAGCAGGTATTTAGCTCATTTGTATCACATGTTGGCATAAATTTTTTAAATGCATTTGGATAACGTTTGTAGTAAGTTGGCCCATGTGAGCCTTGTAAATGTACAACGATGATTTTATTTGAATTTGTATTTTCAAGTTCTTGCTTTACAAGTTCAAGTAAGCTCTCATCATAATCTTTTGCAATGAGTTTGTGTTTTATACGATCGCAATTTCCTTTACAGCCTCCTGAGTTATTACCAAACCAAACGCTTTGTACTCCAACCTTTTGCAAGATATCTAAAACATTTTCTTCGTATAATCCATCTTCAAAATTTACTCTTTTGTGTCTTGAAAACATACAAGGCAAACTTCTTGCAGTAGCCGTTCCACATGAACTTACATCGCTAAAATACACTAAATTTGGTTCATTTTTAGTATAAAAATTCGTATCATTTGTACTATATCCACCTAAAGAATAATTACTCGCTCTAGCAGTTTCACCTATGACTAAAATCATAAGCTTAGTTGTATTGATATCTTTTAAACTTGCATCATTTGAAATGATAGTTAGTTCTTTTTTACCTGCTAGTTTTTTCTTTGTAAATTCTATGCTTGAGTATATTGGATAAAAAGGTAGATTGTACATTCTAACGATATTGTGTGATCTTAAAAAAGGCAAAAGTGTTTTTGAACTAAGAGCTACTAAAGCAAAGCAAAATACCAAAGAAGTCAAAAATAATACACTTTTTTTGAAAAAATATCTTTGATAATCAATCTTAGTAAAAATCACAAGCAAACTAGGAAAAATCACAAAGACTAAAATATACAAAGCAAAGGAAAAATTAAAATAAGAAAAAAATTCCCTATTGTCTGTTTCAACGACATTTTGTATCATATGATCATCGATTAAAACCCCATAATTGCTAACAAAATAACTACAAATAGCACAAGTACTAAGTAAAAATATGCTTAAAATTTTGGTGATATAGGGAAAATATACCAAAGATAAAACGCCCAAAACCAAGAAAAAATAAATTCCAAAAAACACACTAAAAAGCATAGTGTTTTGATCTATCTTTTCATATACAAACTCAAACAACGGGAAATTAAACGCCATGATAAAAATCGTATTAAGCAAGGTAAATTTTGTCCATGAAAGTTTTAGGTGCATTTTTTTCCTTTGGAATAAAATAAAAACTTAGTCTATTTGAATAAAATTAATAAATCACATATAAAATAGCAACAAAAGAAGATTGGTAAAGGTATTTTATGAAATTATTATCATGGAATGTAAATGGCCTAAGGGCAATTTGTGATAAAAACGCACTGGATTGGATTGAAAAAGAAGAAATCGATTTTATAGGTTTTCAAGAAATCAAAGCACACGAGGATAAATTTCCAAAAAGAATTTATGAGTATCCTTTTAAACATATGTATTCAAATAGTGCTAAAAGAGCAGGGTATTCTGGTGTAATGAGTTTGTGTAATTTTGATAGTGAAGTCAAAAAATGTGAATTTTTTGATGATGATGAGGGTAGGGTTTTAGAACATAGTTTCAAAAATGTAGTTTTGTTTAATATTTACTTTCCAAATGGTCAAAAAGATGAAGAGCGTTTAAACTTTAAAATGAAATTTTATAATGATTTTTTAGTGTATTTAGATAAGCTTTTAAAAGAAGGTAAAGAAATCATAATATGTGGAGATGTAAATACTGCTCACCGCGAGATAGATTTAACTCATCCAAAAGCTAATGAAAAAACTTCAGGCTTTTTACCGATTGAGCGTGCTTGGATAGATGATTTATTAAAATTAGGCTTTATAGATACTTTTAGACATATAAATGGCGATATTAAAGAAAAGTATTCGTGGTGGAGTTATAGAATGAAAGCAAGAGAAAGAAATGTAGGCTGGAGGATTGATTATTTTTTCATTTCTAATGGCTTAAAAGATAAGCTCAAAAATGCCTTTATAAGAGATGATATTTTTGGTTCAGACCATGCTCCTGTAGGGATAGAAATAGATATTTAAGGCATTTTTTGATGTCTTAAATAATTATTAAGTAAAAATTGCTATAATTTTGTCTTCAAACTGCAAATTGGCCCATTCGTCTAGCGGTTAGGACATCGCCCTTTCACGGCGGTAACACGAGTTCGAGTCTCGTATGGGTCACCACTCTATATTTTTCTCCACAGTATTATTTTTTTCATTTTTTATCAAAATTCATCTATTTATTTATAATTATTTATTATTTTGTAAATATATGTTTATATTAAGTTAATTTTAAATTAATAATTATTAATATTCCAAATCTTTTGTTTAATTTCATTAAATTTATATTGACTTCACACTTGTTTTTTAAAATATACAAAAAGGAGGGACAAAATGTATAAAGTTAAAAACAAAAATGAGTTGATGAATTTGGTGCACAATGAAAGAATTTCTCTAAGAGATATTGATGTTTCTTTGATAGAAGATTTTTCATTCGTTTTTTATTGTTCTACTAGAAAAGATTTTTTGGGTATTGAGCGTTGGGATGTATCTAAGGCTAAAGATATGTCTTATATGTTTTATTGTTGTGAAAGTTTTAATGCAGACTTATCACGCTGGGATGTTTCAAATGTCGAAAATATGGCAAGTATGTTTTTTAACTGCAAAAATTTCAATAAAGACTTATCAAAGTGGAATACACAAAATTTAAAAGATATGTCTTATATGTTTTTTAATTGTGTTAAATTTAATCATTCTTTATTGCACTGGAAAACCTCTAATGTAATCAGAATGGCACATTGTTTTGAAAACTGCCATGCGTATGAGCATAATGTGGCAAGCTGGGATGTGCAAAATGTAATTACCATGGCCTATCTTTTCCATAATTGTAAAAATTTTCACCACGAGCTAGATGAGTGGAATATCCAAAGAGATTGTAATACTGATAAAATGTTTGGAAATCGTGGTATTGATAAACTTTATGCTGTAAAAGGCGTGGAGTTAAAATAATCAAATTCACACATTTTTTGTGTGAATTTTTCTTTTATTTCTTTAAGTTTTTCATCAAGTTTTTGTACTAAACTTATCTTTTAAAAGTGCTATTTTATAGTGCTTAGAGATTATTTTTTAGGAAAATTTCCATGAGAATAAAATTTATTATAAAAAGAGATAAAAGCCAAGTTGCATTTGATATTTTTAAAATCAAAAATGCTATTTTCAAAGCCAATATAAATTCCACAGATGAAAAATTAAATAATGATTTTTTAGATAAACTTTGCGATGAGGTTGTAGCTTTACTGGATGAAAAACACATACAAGTAGAACAAATTCAAGATAAAGTTGAAGAAGTTTTAATCAAAAATGCCTTAGTCAATACTGCAAAATCTTATATTTTATACCGTCAAAAAAGAGCACAAATTCGCAATGGTAGCTATGATTTGCTAAGTTTGTATGATGATTTAACTTTTAAAGATTCTAAAGAAGCTGATTTAAAAAGAGAAAATGCAAATATTAATTCAGATAGCGCTATGGGTATGATGTTAAAATATGGCTCAGAAGGTGCAAAATACTATGTAGATGAGTGTATTTTGCCAAAACATATCGCAAATGCACACAAAAACGGCGATATACACATACACGATAAAGACTTTTATATGCTAACACAAACTTGCTGTCAAATAGACTTATTAAAGCTTTTTGAAAATGGCTTTAGCACAGGACATGGAAGCTTGCGTGAGCCAAATGATATCAGATCTTACGCTTCTTTAGCTTGCATTGCCTTGCAGGCTAATCAAAATGAAATGCATGGAGGCCAGTCTATACCCAATTTTGATTTTGCTATGGCAAAAGGCGTGGCAAAGACTTTTCAAAAAGAGTATAAAAAGGCTATAAATGCTTTTTTTGAAATAAAATTAGAACAAAGTTTAGATGAGCAATGCTTTAAAAATGCTAATTTTCAAGCTTTTAGCGAAAAAGAATGCTTCAAAGAGCTTTTAAGGCTTGATTTAAATAGTGATGAGAATTTTTTAAAACAAGCAAATGCTTATGCTTATAAAAGAGCATTAAAGCAAACCCAAGATGCGACTTTTCAAGCTATGGAGGCTTTAGTGCATAATCTTAATACTATGAATTCAAGAGCAGGAGCCCAAGTACCTTTTAGCACGCTAAATTATGGTACCGATACATCTTTTGAAGGGCAAATGGTGATAGAAAATTTACTAAAAGCCACGATGAAAGGTTTAGGAAATGGCGAAACGCCAATTTTCCCTGTGCAAATTTTTAAAGTAAAAGAGGGTGTTAATTATAATGAAACAGATCCAAATTATAAGCTTTTTAAACTTGCTATAGAATGTGCTTCTAAAAGACTTTTTCCAAATTTTAGCTTTTTAGATGCGAGTTTTAACGCAAAATACTATAAAAAAAATGATTACAATAGTGAAGTAGCTTATATGGGTTGTAGAACTAGGGTTATGGCAAATGTTTATGATGAGAGTAAAGAAATCACAAGTGGCAGGGGAAATTTAAGCTTTACAAGTATAAACCTTGTGCGTTTAGCCATAGAAGCCAAAGGAAATTTAGAGCTTTTTTACTCACTTTTAAAAGAAAAATTAGAACTTGTGTATGAGCAATTGCTCCATAGATATAAAATTCAAAGTCTAAAAAAGGCTAAAAATTTCCCATTTTTAATGGGCGAGGGAATTTGGATAGATTCAGATACTTTAAAAGAAAATGATAGTGTAGAGAAAGTTATCGCACATGGGACTTTGGCTATAGGTTATATAGGACTTTGTGAGAGTTTAATAGCTTTGATAGGTTCTCATCATGGACAAAGCCAAGAAGCAAGAGAACTTGGCTTACAAATAGTGCGTTTTATGCGTGAATTTGTCGATGAAAAAGCACTCAAAGATAAGCTTAATTTTTCACTCATAGCTACTCCAGCTGAGGGTTTAAGTGGAAGATTTTTAAAGCTAGATCAAAAAAAATACGGCATTTTAAAAGGCATAACTGATAAAGATTTTTATACCAATTCTTTTCATATTCCTGTAGATTTTCCTATTAGTATATATGAAAAAATTCAAATAGAAGCCCCATATCATGAGCTAAATAATGGTGGTCATATTACTTATGTAGAATTAAACGGCGATGTGAGTAAGAATTTAGAAAGTTTTGAACGCATTATAAAATGTATGAAAGAAAGCAATATAGGCTATGGCTCGATTAATTTTCCACTAGATAGGGATCCAGTGTGTGGTTATAGTGGTGTGATAGATGAGTTTTGTCCAAAGTGCCATAGAAAAGAAGATGATATTAAATTTGAACGCATAAGAAGAATCACAGGCTATTTAGTAGGAACGCTTGATCGTTTTAATGACGCTAAAAAAGCTGAAGTTCATGCAAGAATTAAACACGATTTTTCTTAGATTAGCTGGTGTTATAAAAGAATCCATAGTCGATGGCTATGGTTTGCGTTATGTGATTTTTACTCAAGGTTGCCCCCATCATTGCAAAGGCTGTCATAACCCACAAACGCATGATTTTAACAAAGGATATTTGCAAGATTTAGCGAGTTTATATGATGAGATTTGTAAAAATCCTTTGCTTCAAGGTGTTACTTTTAGTGGTGGAGAGCCTTTTATGCAAGCAAAAAATTTAAGCATTCTAGCAAAATACATTAAGGCTTTAGGGCTTGATCTTATCATATATACAGGCTTTACTTATGAAGAGCTATTACAAGAGCAAGCTATGAAAGAATTACTTATCTTAGCTGATATTTTGGTAGATGGGAAGTTTATTTTAGAGCAAAAAGACTTATCTTTAAAATTTAAAGGTAGTAAAAATCAACGCATTATCGATGTAGCAAAAAGCTTAGAGCAAGGCAAAGTAATACTTTTTGAAAAATAAAGACTCATTTAGTCTTTTTTAATTTAACTATGTTAGAATATCCATAAATTTAAAAAAGGAGAACAATATGTTTGAATTAAGAAAACTACCTTATGAAGCAGACGCTTTTGGAGACTTTTTAAGTGCAGAAACTTTTGCATTTCATCATGGCAAACACCACCAAACTTATGTAAATAACCTAAACAATCTTATCAAAGATACTGAATTTGCGGGAAAAGATTTAGTTTATATCATACAAAACTCAAATGGTGGAGTTTTTAACAACGCTGCTCAAGTGTATAATCATGACTTTTATTTTGATTGCATTAAGCCAAAAACATGCTGTGGCTGTGGCTGTTCTTTGAGTGATGAGTTTAAAGCAGCAGTTGAAAAAGACTTTGGCTCTATGGAAAATTTAAAAGAAGAATTTATCAAAGGAGCTACAGGGGTATTTGGTTCTGGTTGGTTCTGGTTAGTTTATAACACTCAAAATCAAAAATTAGAACTAGTAGCTACAAGCAATGCTGCTACACCTATCACTGAAGGTAAAGTTCCGCTTTTAGTAGTTGATGTATGGGAGCATGCTTACTATGTAGATCACCGCAATGCACGCCCTGCGTATTTAGAAAAATTCTACGCGCACATTAACTGGGAATTTGTAGCAAAAGCTTATGAATGGGCTATTAAAGAAGGTATGAACTCAGTAAGCTTCTATGCAAACGAACTTCACCCTGTAAAATAATCAAGTTTTTTTAAGAAAAACCCCGTAAAATAGACTAAATACAAAAATTAGGAGGTTTTATGGAGGTTTTTCTTTCTGTCGTGGCTACTTTATTTTGTGTATTTTTAGTAGCCTATTTTATTCTTAAAAAATACAATCCTATCTTTACTTTTTTTCTCTCAGGTATTATTATCTTAATCATCATTTCTTTAGCAACTGGTGAGTCTGTGCTAAAACAAAGCTTAGGAAATCCTGTTTTTGATGTCTTTGGTTTTGTAACTCAAACTTTTAAAACTAATTTAGCTGGTGTGGGGCTTATTATAATGTCTGTTGCAGGTTTTGCAGCTTATATGAAGCACATTAATGCTTCGGCAAAGTTAGCTTTTGTAGCAAATAAACCACTAGGCAAGATTAAAAATAAATACCTAGTTTTAAGTGGAACTTTTGTAGTGGGTATGGCTTTAAAAATAGTTATTTCAAGTTACACAGGATTGTTACTTTTATTGCTTGCTTCGATTTATCCTGTTTTAATCGCCATAGGAATTCGTCCTATCACTGCTGTATCGGTTTTATCATTAATTGCACTTGATTATGGTCCTAAAGATGGAAATTCTATAAATTTAGCAGATATGGTAGGCATTGAAAATGTTGTTGCTATGTTTTTTGAATACCAAATTTATCCTGTTATAGCTTATGTTGTTGTGATAGCTTTGCTTATTCCGTTTTATTATAGTTATATGGATAAAAAAGACTTAGCAAAAGGCGTTGTGGATAATATCGAACACATGGAAATAAAAAACCCAAATTGTCCTTTATTTTATATTTTCTTGCCTTGGCTTCCTATAGTGTTTTTATTTGGTGCTTATTTTGCAAATTTATATGGATATAAAGTGAAGCTAGATGTGGTGAGCGCCAATTTTTTAAGTATAAGTTTGGTTTTTATTTTAGAGTATGTTAGACATAAAGATGCAAAAAAACTTGCAGATGATTTGATGGTGATACTAAAAGCTATGGCAGAAATTTTTGTAAGTGTTGTTTGTATTATCATTGCAGCTTCTATTTTTGCAGAAGGTATTAAAGCATTAAAGGGTATAGAACATTTAGCCTTAGCAGTTTCTTCTATGGGGGCTTCTGCTGTGTTGCTTACTATTATAGTTTTAAGCTTTATTGTGTATTTTGCAAGTGTGATTATGGGTAGTGGGATTGCTGCTTTTAATGCTTTTGGAAGACTTGCTCCAGATATTGCTCAAAAACTAGGGATTAATCCTATCTCACTAGCTTTGCCACTTGAGATTGCTTCTTGTTTGGGGCGTGCTGCCTCGCCAATATCGGGTGGAATTTTAGCCTTAGCAGGCTTTGCAAAATTAGATCCTATAGCCATTGTTAAAAGATCTACTCCTATGTTGCTTGTAGGAATGGCTTTAAATATCCTAATAGCTTGGTATTTTGCATAAATTTAGAGTGATAGCTTTTAAGCTATCACTCTAAAACAACCCCTTCATTTAGCACAACTTCGCCTATTACATAAGCGTCTGAGCTTTCTAAAACTTTTCCTACATTAGATGGATCTACCACCATAACTAAACCCACACCCATATTAAAGCTTCTATACATTTCAGCCTCTTCTACACTTTGGCCTATTTGGTAAAAAATTTCAGGAGTTTTTAGATGATGTTTTCTGATGATTGCGCCTATTCCTCTTGGGAAAACTCTAGGTAAATTTTCCACCAATCCACCACCTGTTATATGAGCTAGTGCATTAATGAATGGTTTTAATTTTAAAAAGTCTTTTACATAAATTCTTGTAGGTTCAAGTAAAATATCGATTAAATTTTTACCATTTATTTTATCATCAAACTTAAGCTTTTGTGCTTCAAATAGTACTTTTCTAGCTAAAGAATATCCATTAGAATGAAGCCCGCTACTAGGTAGAGCTAGTAAAATATCTCCATTTTTTACAAAATTTCTTCTATCGATTTCATCTTTTTCGGCCATACCCACTGAAAAACCTGCTAAGTCAAAATCATTGCTATGATACATTCCAGGCATTTCGGCAGTTTCTCCGCCTATTAAGGCACAATTTGCTTTTTTACAACCATTAGCAATCCCTGCTACGACTTTTTTAGCTACTTCTACATCTAATTTTGCAGTTGCATAATAGTCTAAAAAAAACAAAGGCGTAGCAAAATTACAAATTAAATCATTCACACACATTGCTACTAAATCTTCACCTATGGTGTCAAATTTTTGACTATCAATAGCAAGGCGCAACTTTGTACCTACGCCATCAGTTGCTGCTAGCATAACAGGATTTTTAAAACCACTTGGCATAGCAAAAGCACCCGAAAAAGAGCCTATGCCACCTAAAACATTTTCATTAAAAGTTTCTTTTACTAAAGGCTTGATTGCTTCTACAAAAGCATTGCCATTGTCTATACTTACGCCCGCATCTTCATAGCTTATATTCATTTATCTTCCTTTAAGAATTTAAAAGGTATTTTAACTAAAAATGTTTTAAGGCTAAATTATGCAAAATGCTTATTTTGTAACTTCAAGTATAGCGGGTGGAAAGTCAAGCTTTATAAAAATAGTTCAAAATTTGGGTTTTGATACTTTAAGCGCAGATGTGATAGCTCATGAGCTTTTAAATGAAAATGCAAATTCCATAGCTAAGCTTTTTGATAACGATGATTTAATCATAGCGGGAAAAATAGATAGAAAAAAACTTGGAGCTATTGTATTTAATGACTTAAATGCTAAAAAAAAGCTAGAAGATTTTTTACATCCTAAAATCAAAGAAGTTATTTTACAAAAAGCTCAAATTTTAGATAAAAAAAACAAGGCTTTTTTTATAGAACTGCCTTTATTTTTTGAAAACAATCACTATCAAAATTTAGGAAAAAGTATATTAATTTATACTCCAAAAGAACTTTTGCTTCAAAGACTAATGCAAAGAGATAATTTAGATGAAAACGAAGCTTTAAAAAGAATTAATTTACAACTTGATATAGAAGAAAAACTAAAAAAAGCAGATTTTGTGATAAAAAATACCTCAGGTTATGAAAATTTTGAGAAAAATGTGCTAAATTTTTTAAAACACACTTTAAAGGTTGAAAAATGAAATTTTACAAGTACTGTGCTAGCGGGAATGATTTTGTGGTGTTTGCAGATAGTGAAAAAAAAGATCGTAGCGAATTAGCTAAAATTCTTTGTAATCGTTATGAAGGCATAGGCGCTGATGGGCTTATAGTAGTTGTGCCTCATGATAGATATGATTTTGAATGGGAATTTTATAATTGTGATGGGAGCAAGGCAAGTATGTGCGGTAATGGCTCACGCGCAGCAGCTCATTTTGCTCATCATTATTTAAAAAAGTCTCAATATTTAAATTTCTTAACCGGCGCAGGACTTATAAAATCTTTTGTTGATGATGATATAGTTGAAATCAAACTTAGCGGGGTAAAGGATATTAAAGAAGCTTTTGAGTATAAAGGTAGAATTTGGCAAGGCTGTAATACTGGTGTCCCGCATATAGTAACCTTTGTTGATGATTTAAACGAATTTGATGTAAATTTATGTAAAGAAGTGCGTAAAAGATACAATGCAAATGTTAACTTTGCTAAAGTAGAAGATGATGAATTTATAAGAGTTAGAACTTATGAACGCGGGGTAGAAGATGAGACTTTGGCTTGTGGTACGGGTATGGGGGCTTGTTTTTATCTAGCGTATTTAAATCAAGAAGTAAAAGATGATATTTTGGTAAAGCCAAAAAGTAATGAAAGTTTGTATTTTAGATTAGAAGAGGATCAAATATTTTTTAGAGGAAAGGTAAAGTGCTGTTTTGAAGCTGATTATAATTTTGCTTAGTAGTGTTTTATTTTTAAAAGCTGAATTTATAGCAGGTTTTGATGAGCAATATTATGCTTTAAGTATAAAAGAAAAGCGTGAAGTTTTTATCAAAAAAATCAATGCTTTATTGGATATTTCTTTTAAAGAGATAGAAAAGGAAAAAGAATTTATAGAATTTTTCTTTAAAGAAGCTATAAAGAATAATTTTAGAAAGCTAAATACTAATGCTGTGCAAAAATTATGGTCTTTAAAAGAAAAATACCGTGTTAAAAATTTATACGATCACAAAGAATATCAAATGCGTATCCAAAAGGTGCCAAAGTCTTTAGCCATAGCTCAAGCTATTATTGAAAGTGCAACTGGTACAAGTCGTTTTGCTAAAGAGGCAAATAATTTATTTGGAGAATGGACTTGGGGTGAAAAAGGTTTAGTGCCAAAGGAAAGAGGCGAGGGTAAAACTCACAAAATTCGTATATTTGATAGCTTACAAGAAAGTGTGGATTCATACTTGCTTAATTTAAATCGCCACGATGCTTATAAGGAATTTAGAGCTTGGCGGTGGGATGTGATAAGCGAAAATGAAAAACTTGATGGTAAAGAAGCGGCAAGCCACTTAGAAAAATATTCAGAGATTAAAAGTAATTACACTAAGCTTATTTTATCTATCATCGAGCAATATAAGCTTGATGAGTTAGATTAATTACCCAAAGCCCACTCATCAAAAGGTAAAATCATCACGCGCACCCCCTCAACGAAAAACTCATCTCTTTGTGAAAGCGTGATGATATAAATAGTCGAAAGTGCAAGTTGATTTTTGCTAAGGATTTTTTTGACCTTTAAGCTAAGTAAATCTTTATCTTTAAAGGGCGAGCATAAAAATGCATTTTTAAGACTTGGTAAGTAAAAATCAAAATGCTTAGTATAAAAAATTTCTTGTTTAAATTTAAACAACTCACTTAAAATTAAATTTTCAAACAAAGTACTAAAGTCTTTTTGTATGCTTAGAGAATTTTTTAGTGAAAAGTCCCAAAAATATACTTTTTTTAAATTCTTTTCAAGATTTTTTACAAAATACAAAGTGTAGTTTGATTCTAGTTTTTCTATGCTTTTATATAAGGTATCTTTGGAAATTTTTATACTATTTTTTAGAGTTTTTAATAACTCATTAACGCTAAATTCACTCCCAAGTTCTAAGGCGATTTGTTTGAGTATAGTAAGCTCTAATGGGGTATAAAAGCTTTTTAAGTATGATGAGTTTGTGTTAAAGTTGTGATTTAAAATCACATTGCGTCCCGTGTGTAAAAAATAACTTACCATGGTTTTAGTATCAGCATATTTTTTGTTTAGGCTTAAAAATTCTTCAAAGTCTAAATAATCTAAATGAAGTTCTTCAAACTGATCTAAGCAAAAATTACTATCACAAACGCTTATTATGATTTGCAAATTAAGATGTTTTAAACTAGCAAAGTCAAAATCATGAGTAAAGTTACAAAGTGCTAAAAATTTAATTTGTGGATTATAAGTTAAAAACGAATTTAAACTTATTAAAGCACTTGCTTGAAATTTTAAATCATCACAATCAATAAAGAGTATATTTTCACTTTTATACAAAGATAAAAAATTTAAAATCAAATTTTTCTTACCACTTGCAAAACCACCTTTTATGATGATGTTTTTATGGGTTTGGATTTGAATTTTTCTTTCATCAAATTTTTGAAATTTTGGGTAATTATCGTAAAAAAATTGTAGTGATTTCATAGATTTCTTTATACTAAATGGTGGAGCATAGCGGGTTCGAACCGCTGACCCCAACGCTGCCAGCGTTGTGCTCTCCCAGCTGAGCTAATGCCCCTTTAGATTTTGAAATAATACTATATTTTTTCTTAGATTTTCTTAATGCATAAAAAATCTGATAAATTTTATAAAATTTAATTTTTATCCTTTTTAAAAGGAAAATAATTAAAAAAAATGCATAAATTTCTTGACATAGCAAAGTGTGTTTTTATATAATCTCAACATCATTTTATATGGTGGTTAGATTCTTATGGGTCTAACGAGTTCTTTACAAAGGAAAAAATATGGAAAGAATCAGGCTTAAGCTAAAAGCTTATGACCACAGAGTTCTAGATCGCACAGTTGCAGCAATTGTAGAAGCTGTTAAAAGAACAGGTGCTGACATCAGAGGTCCAGTGCCAATGCCTACAAAAATCAAAAGATACACAGTTTTGAAATCTCCACACATCAATAAAGATTCACGCGAACAATTTGAGATGAGAATTCATGCTCGTATGCTTGATATTGTAGCAGCTACTCCAGATACAGTAGATTCACTCACTAAGCTTGACTTGGCTCCAGAGGTCAATGTTGAAGTAAGAGCTATGGGTAAATAAGGATAGAATATGGAATACATTGTAGAAAAAATTGGTATGAGTAGAACAATCAGCACACCAAGCATTCCTGTAACCTTACTTAAACTTGTTCAAACTAAAGTATGTGAAGTAGAAAATGGAAAAGCTTTGGTTGCTTATGTAAAAGGCAAAGCAAATAATAAATGCATTGCAGGTCAGCAAAAAAAATACAATCTTTCAGCTGAATATAATAGATTTGCTTCTTTAGAAGTAGCAAACACAGAAGCAGGCGATATTGATCTTAATCCTTTAAAAGAAGCTTCTATTTTAAAAGTAAGCTTTAATTCTAAAGGTAGAGGTTATAGTGGGGTTGTTAAAAGACACGGATTTGCCGGAGGTCCTGCAAGTCACGGTTCAAGATTCCACAGACGTCACGGATCAATCGGTAACCGCGAATGGCCAGGTCGTGTTCAACCAGGTATGAAAATGGCAGGTCATTATGGTAATGTAAAAGTTACTGTTAAAAATGAAGTAGTTTCATTTGATGAAGAAAATGGCATCTTAGTAGTAAAAGGTGCGGTACCAGGATTTAATGGTGCTATGGGTAAAATAAGGATTGCAAAATGAGTAAAGTAACTGTTTTAAATGATAAATTTGAAAAAGCTAGTGAACTCGATCTTCCAGCAAAATATGCAGAAGTTAATCCTCACAACCTTTATTTATATGTAAAATCTTATCTTGCTAGCCTTAGAGCAAACACAGCTCATACTAAAGGTAGAAGCGATGTAAGCGGTGGTGGTAAAAAACCATGGAGACAAAAAGGTCGTGGTGGTGCAAGAGCAGGTTCAACAAGAACGAATGTTTGGGTTGGTGGTGCTGTGGCATTTGGTCCTACAAACAATCGTAACTATTTCCAAAAAGTTAATAAAAAACAAAAACGCTTAGCGCTTGAAAGAGCATTGGCTGATAAAGCACAAAACAATGCATTATTCTCAGTAGATAGTTTAAGCATTGAAAGCGGTAAAACAAAAGATGCAAATGCAGTTATTAAAAAGCTTGGTTTAAAAGATGCTTTAATTGTAAAAGATTTACTAGATGAAAAAACACTTCTTGCTTTTAGAAACTTAGCAAATTGCTATGTAGTTGATATTAGCGAAGTAAATGCTTATTTAGTATCTGTATTTAATGCTGTTATCATTGAAAAAGCAGCGCTTGAATCTATCGTAAAAGAGGGTTAAAATGGCAGATATTACTGATATAAAAACAATACTTTACACTGAAAAAAGCTTAAACCTTCAAGAGCAAGGTGTTGTAGTTATTCAAACTTCTCCAAAAATGACTAAAAATGGTCTAAAAGAAGTTTTAAGAGAATATTTTGGTGTAACTCCAGTAAGAATTAATTCTTTAAAAATGGATGGAAAAGTAAAGCGTTTTAGAGGTCGTGAAGGTCAAAGAAATAGCTTTAAAAAATTCTATGTTAAGCTACCAGAAGGTGTGAGCTTAGAAAGTTCGGAGGCATAAGATGGCAATTAAAACTTATAAACCATATACTCCAAGTAGAAGATATATCACAGGTGTAAGCTCTGATGATATCACAGCAAAAGCTAGTGTGCGTTCATTACTTGTAAAACTTCCAGCTCATGCAGGTCGTAACAATAATGGTAGAATCACAAGCCGTCATAAAGAAGCAGGTGCTAAAAAACTTTACAGAATTATAGATTTTAAAAGAAGAAAATTTGGTATTGAAGGTAAAGTTGAAGCAATCGAGTACGATCCATACAGAAATTGTCGTATTGCATTAATCTCTTATAGAGATGGTGAAAAAAGATACATCTTACAACCAAAAGGTTTAAGTGTTGGCGATGTTGTTTGTGCTGCTGAAAGCGGACTTGACATTAAACCAGGTAATGCAATGAAATTAAGAAATATCCCAGTGGGTACTATCGTACACAATATCGAGTTAAAACCAGGCAAAGGCGGTCAAATGATCCGTTCAGCAGGTGCTTATGCTCAATTAATGGGTAAAGAAGAAAAATACGTTATCTTAAGACTTGCAAGTGGTGAAATGAGACAAGTTTTAGCTGAATGTATGGCAAGTATCGGTGAAGTTGGTAATGAAGAATGGTCAAACGTGACTATTGGTAAAGCTGGTAGAAATCGCCATAGAGGTATTCGTCCTCAAACAAGAGGTTCTGCGATGAACCCAGTTGATCACCCGCACGGTGGGGGTGAAGGTAAGAAAAATTCAGGCCGTCATCCAGTTACTCCATGGGGTAAACCAACTAAAGGTGCTAAAACTCGCCGTAAAAAAGCTAGCGATAAGCTAATAATTTCAAGAAGAAAAGGAAAGTAAGATGGCTAGGTCACTAAAAAAAGGTCCTTTTGTTGATGACCATGTAATGAAAAAAGTCATCGCTGCTAAAAAAGCTAACGATGGTAAGCCAATTAAAACTTGGTCAAGACGCAGCACTATTATACCTGATATGATAGGTTTAACTTTTAATGTTCATAATGGAAAAAGCTTTATCCCAGTATATGTTACTGAAAATCATATCGGTTACAAATTAGGTGAATTTGCACCTACTAGAACATTCAAGGGTCACAAAGGCTCTGTTCAGAAAAAAATAGGTAAGTAAGGGAGATTTATGAGTAGAGCGTTAATTAAATTCATAAGATTATCTCCAACTAAAGCGAGATTGATTGCTAGAGAAGTTCAAGGTATGAATGCAGAGCTTGCATTAGCTAGTTTGAAATTTATGCCAAATAAAGGTGCTAAATTTATAGCAAATGCTATTTCAAGTGCTGTAGCAAATGGCGGATTTGAAGCAAATGAAGTTGTTGTTTCAAGTTGTCGTGTTGATGCTGGTGCGGTTTTAAAAAGATTTAGACCAAGAGCTAGAGGAAGTGCTAGTCGTATTAGAAAGCCAACTTCACACATTTTGGTAGAAGTTAGTAAAGTAGAAGCAAGTGCTGAAAAAACTACAAAAGCTAAAAAAGCATCAGTGAAAAAGGAAAGCTAATATGGGACAAAAAGTAAATCCGATTGGTTTAAGACTAGGAATTAATAGAAATTGGGAATCAAGATGGTTTCCTACAAAAGCTAATTTAGCAGAAAATATTGGTGAAGATTATAAAATCAGAACTTTTTTAAAAAGAAAACTTTATTATGCAGGAATTAGCCAAATTCTTGTAGAAAGAACAGCGAAAAAATTAAGAGTAACTGTTGTAGCTGCAAGACCAGGGATTATTATTGGTAAAAAAGGTAGTGATGTTGATATTTTAAGAAAAGAACTTCAAGATTTAATCAAAAAAGAAGTTAATATCAATATCAAAGAAGAAAGAAAAGCAGGTGCTTCAGCTCAGCTTGCAGCTGAAAGTGTTGCTACTCAACTTGAAAAAAGAATTGCTTTTAGAAGAGCAATGAAAAAAGTAATTCAAGGAGCGCAAAAAGCAGGTGCTAAAGGGATTAAAGTTTCAGTTTCAGGCCGTTTAGGTGGTGCTGAAATGGCAAGAACTGAATGGTACTTAGAAGGTCGTGTTCCACTTCATACTTTAAGAGCAAAAATCGATTATGGTTTTGCAGAAGCACATACTACTTATGGAAACATAGGTATTAAAGTATGGATCTTCAAAGGTGAAGTTTTACAAAAGGGTGTTCAACCTGAAAAAACCGAAGAAAACGCTCCAGCTAAAAAAACTAGAAGAGCAAGAAGAGGTAAATAATCATGTTAATGCCAAAAAGAACAAAATATCGTAAAATGATGAAAGGGCGTAACAGAGGTTATGCCAACAGAGGGACTGAATTTACTTTTGGTGATTTTGCCCTAAAAGCAACTGAAGCTGGCCGTATCAATTCACGTCAAATCGAAGCAGCTCGTATTGCTTTAACTCGTTTTGTAAAAAGACAAGGTAAAACTTGGATTAGAGTTTTCCCAGATAAACCTCTAACTAAAAAACCTTTAGAAACTCGTATGGGTAAAGGTAAAGGTGCAGTTGAGGAATGGGTAATGAACATTAAACCAGGTCGTATCATTTATGAAATGGCAGGGGTTAATGAAGAAATGGCAAGACAAGCTTTAACTTTAGCGATGCACAAATTGCCATTTAAAACTAAGTTTGTTACAAGAGAGAGCCAAAATGAAATATACTGAGATTAAAGATAAAACAGCAGGTGAGCTTGCAACAATGCTAAAAGAAAAAAAGGTGCTTTTATTTACTTTAAGACAAAAGCTAAAAACAATGCAGCTAACTAATCCTAAAGAGATTAGCGAAGTTAAAAAAGACATCGCTAGAATCAATACTGCAATTAGCGCTTTAAAATAAGGATAGAAAATGGCATTTAAAAGAGAAATTCAAGGCGTTGTTGTTCAAATTGCTGGAGATAAAACAGCAACAATTTTGGTTGAAAGAAAAGTGGTTCACCCAAAATACAGAAAAATCGTAAAACGCTTTAAAAAATATTTAATTCATGATGAAAGAAATGAGCTTAAAGTGGGAAATACTGTAGTTGCTATTGAATGTAGACCACTTTCTAAGAGAAAATCATTTCGCTTAAAAACTATAGTATCAGCAGGAGTTGAGTAATGATTCAAAGTTTTACTAGGCTTGCAGTTGCTGATAATAGCGGTGCAAAAGAATTAATGTGTATTAAGGTTTTAGGTGGTAGTAAAAGAAGATACGCTACTGTTGGTGATGTAATCGTTGCATCTGTAAAAAAAGCTCTACCAAATGGTAAAGTTAAAAAAGGTCAAGTAGTAAAAGCAGTTATCGTTAGAACTAAAAAAGAAATTCATAGAGATAATGGTTCTTTAATTCGTTTTGATGAAAATGCGGCAGTTATTCTTGATGCTAAAAGAGAGCCTATCGGAACGCGTATTTTTGGACCAGTAGGTCGTGAAGTAAGATATGGTGGCTTTATGAAAATTGTTTCACTAGCACCGGAGGTGTTGTAATGAAATTAAAAATTAAAAAGAATGATATGGTAAAAGTTATCGCAGGCGATGACAAAGGTAAAACAGGTAAAGTTTTAGCAGTATTTCCTAAAACAAATAAAGTAATTGTTGAGGGTTGTAAAATCGCTAAAAAAGCTGTTAAGCCAAGTGATAAAAATCCAAACGGCGGTTTTATCAATAAAGAAATGCCAATGGATATTTCAAATGTAGCAAAGGCAGGAGAATAAGATGATGAGATTGAAAGAAAAATATGATCAAAATATCAAACCTGCTTTAGTAAAAGAATTTGATATCAAAAATCCTATGCTTATTCCTTTTATTGAAAAAGTTGTAATCAGTGTAGGTGCTGGGGAATTAGCAAAAGATCAAAAAGTATTACAAAATGTTGCAGATACTATTTCATTGATCGCTGGACAAAAAGCAGTTATCACAAAAGCTAAAAAATCAGTTGCTGGTTTTAAAGTGAGAGAAGGCTTCCCAGTAGGTGTAATGGTAACATTAAGAAAAGACAATATGTATGCTTTCTTAGATAAGCTTATTACTATAGCTCTTCCTCGTGTTAAAGACTTTAGAGGTCTTCCAAGAGATGGTTTTGATGGAAGAGGAAACTATAACTTTGGTTTAGATGAGCAGTTAATGTTCCCAGAAGTTGAATATGATAAAATCTTAAGAACTCATGGTATGAACATTTCTATCGTTACAACAGCAAAATCAGATAAAGAGGCACAAAAATTATTAGAATTATTTGGCGTGCCATTTGCAAAAGGAAAGTAATATGGCTAAAAAATCAATGATTGCAAAAGCTGCCCGCAAACCTAAATTTAGCGTTAGAGGGTATACTAGATGCCAAATTTGTGGAAGACCACATTCAGTTTATAGAGATTTTGGAATTTGTAGAGTTTGCTTAAGAAAAATGGCAAATGAAGGTTTAATTCCTGGTCTTAAAAAAGCAAGTTGGTAAGAGGAAAGAACCATGATAAATGATTTAATTTCAGATTCACTAACAAGAATTAGAAATGCAGGGATGAGAAGATTAGAAACTACTCAACTTTTGCATTCTAAAGTTATCGAAGCTTTACTTGGAATTTTCCAAGCTAAAGGCTATATTGAAAGCTTTAATGTTATTGAAGAGGATAAAAAGAAATTCATCAATGTAGTTTTAAAATACGATGAAAAAGGTAAAAGCGTAATTAACGAAGTTAAGCGTATTTCTAAACCTGGTCGTCGTGTTTATAAAGGCAAAGATGAGATCAAAAGATTTAAAAACGGTTATGGTACTATCGTAGTAAGCACTTCAAAAGGTGTTTTAGCTAACGACGAAGCTTACAAAGCGGGCGTTGGCGGCGAAGTTTTATGTACTATTTGGTAAGAGTTTCTACTTTTTATGGTATTCGGTATCCATTCTTATAAAGTAGTCATATCGTAGACAAGTAAAAAGGAAAAATGAATGTCTCGTATAGGTAAACAACCAGTTGCTATTCCAAGTGGAGTAGAAGTAAAATTAGAAGGTAACTTGCTAAAATTCAAAAAAGGAAATTTAGCAAAAGAGCTTGATACAAAAGCAAATGTTAATGTTGAGATTAAAGAAGGACAAATTCTTTTCTCTCCTAAAGGTGAAGATAGACAAAGTAGAGCTTATTGGGGAACTTATAGAGCTTTAGCTCAAAACATCATCATCGGTTTAACTGATGGTTTTAGCAAAACTTTAGAAATCAACGGTGTTGGTTATAAAGCTGCGTTAAAAGGTAAAGTTCTTGAACTTGCTTTAGGTTTTTCTCATCCTATCAACTATGCTATTCCAGAAGGCATAGAAATTACTGTTGATAAAAACAATGTTATTATCAAAGGTAGTGATAAACAAGTGGTAGGTCAAGTTGCTGCTCAAATTCGTGAATTTAGACCACCTGAGCCTTACAAAGGAAAAGGTGTTAAATATTCAGATGAGCGTATTATCCGCAAAGCTGGTAAGACATCTAAGAAGTAAGGATAGAATATGAGAGCAAATGTATTAAAAAGAAAAATATCTTTAAGAATTAAAAGAAAAAAAAGAATTAGAGCAAAAATTTCAGGAACACAAGCTCTTCCAAGAGTTTCTGTTTTCAAATCAAACAGAACTTTATATATCCAAGCTATCGATGACGTTAAAGCAGTAACTTTAGCAGCAGTAGATGGAAGAAAAATTGGTGTTAAAGCAAATAAAGAAGGCGCTAAAAAAATAGCAGCTGAATTTGCAAAAGTTTTAAAAGCTAAAAACATAGAAGAAGCAGTGTTTGATAGAAATGGTTATTTATACCATGGTGTGATTGCAGCTTTAGCTGAAGCACTAAGAGAAAACGGAATCAAACTATAACCCAAAAGGAAGATCGATGGAAAAATATAATAGAGAAGAATTTGAAGAAGTAATCGTCGATATCGGCAGGGTTACTAAGGTTGTTAAAGGTGGTAGAAGATTTAGATTTACTGCTTTAGTTATCGTTGGAAATAGAAAAGGTTTAGTTGGTGTGGGCTATGGAAAAGCTAAAGAAGTTCCAGATGCTATAAGAAAAGCAGTTGATGATGCTTTTAAAAACATTGTTGAAGTTAAAACAAAAGGTTCAACTATCCCTCATGATGTAGAAGTAAAATACAACGCAAGTAGAATTTTACTTAAACCAGCAAGCGAAGGTACAGGGGTTATTGCAGGTGGTTCAACACGTCCTATCGTGGAACTTGCAGGTATTAAAGACATTTTAACTAAGTCTTTAGGTTCAAATAATTCAGCAAATGTTGTGCGTGCTACTATCAAAGCACTTACAATGCTTAAAGGATAATCAATGAATTTAACAAAAGCACCAGGTTCAACACATAAAACCAAAAGAATAGGCCGTGGTCAAGGTAGTGGTATGGGTAAAACTTCTACTAAAGGTGGAAAAGGCCAAACTGCTAGAAAAGGTTATAATGAAAAAAGAGGTTTTGAAGGGGGTCAACAACCACTTCAAAGACGTTTACCAAAGGTAGGCTTTACTTCTAAATTTGAAAAACCTTATGTGATTAATGTTGAAAAAATCACAGCAATCAAAGAGCTTAGCGAAATTACATTTGAAACAATCAATAGCATTCATAAGCTTTCAAAAAATGTAAATAAAGTTAAGCTTATTGGAGCAAGCGCTAAAGATCTTGCTAGTAAAATTAAAGACGAGAAGATTACTTTTAGCGGACAAAAATAATGAATAAAACATTGACAAATAAAATTCTCATAACATTAGCTTTTTTATTCGCTTATAGAATATTAGCTTATGTTCCAGTTCCGGGGGTTAATGTCAGTGTTATCAAGGAATTTTTTGATTCTAATGCATCTAATGCATTAGGCTTGTTTAATATGTTTAGTGGAGGTGCTGCTGAAAGACTTAGCATCATCTCTCTAGGCATTATGCCTTATATTACTGCTTCGATTATTATGGAGCTTTTAGCGGCAACTTTTCCTAACATAGGAAAAATGAAAAAAGAACGCGATGGTATGCAAAAATATATGCAAATTATCCGTTATGCTACTATAGCTATCACTTTGATACAAAGTATAGGCGTTTCTATAGGCTTACAAAGTCTTCATGGAAAAGCAGGTCAATCAGCCATTATGATTGATATGAATACTTTTATCGCACTTTCTGCTATTTCTATGCTTGCAGGTACCATGCTTTTGATGTGGATAGGTGAGCAAATCACTCAACGCGGTATAGGAAATGGTATTTCTTTAATTATCTTTGGTGGTATTGTTTCTACAATTCCAGGTGCAATTAGTGGAACAGTAAATTTGGTAAATACAGGTGAGATGAATTTCTTGACTATCATTGCCATTTTAGTTGTAATTTTACTTACTATTTGGGCTATTATAGTAGTAGAACTTGGAGAAAGAAGAATTCCTATTTCTTACTCAAGAAAAGTAATCATGCAAAATCAAAACAAACGCATTATGAACTATATACCTATTAAGATCAACTTAAGTGGTGTTATTCCTCCTATTTTTGCAAGTGCGATTTTGATGTTTCCAAGTACTATTTTACAAACAAGTACAAATGAATATGTGTTAAAAATTTATGACTTTTTAAATCCAAATGGATTTTTCTTTCATATTTTAACATTCTTACTTGTTATTTTCTTTGCGTATTTTTATGCATCAATTGTATTTAATGCGAAAGATATAGCTGAAAATCTTAAAAGACAAGGTGGTTTCATACCAGGTATTAGACCAGGTGAAGGAACTGCAAATTATCTTAATGAAGTAGCGTCAAGACTTACCTTGTCAGGTTCTATTTATTTAGGGCTTGTAGCTACATTACCATGGCTTATTGTGAAGTTGTTTGGTGTGCCTTTTTATTTTGGTGGAACTTCTGTTTTGATTGTAGTTCAAGTAGCACTTGATACAATGAGAAAAATTGAAGCCCAAATTTATATGAATAAATACCAAACTTTAAGTGCAGTAGGCTTATAAGAAAGTAGATTTTCTACTTTCTTCCTTTTTAAAGGATTTTGATGAGACTAGGCGTTTTTGATAGCGGTGTAGGCGGGCTTAGTGTTTTAAAATCTTTACTTCAAGCAAAACTTTTTAAAGAATATATCTACTATGGGGATACTGCAAGAGTGCCTTATGGGGTTAAAGATAAAGAAACCATCATTAAATTTTCTCTAGAAGCTTTAGAATTTTTCAAAGAAAAAAAAGTAGATATGCTTATCATTGCGTGCAATACAGTTAGTGCGCATGCTTTAGAAATTCTAAAAGCAAATGCACCATTTCCGGTTCTTGGGGTTATAGAAGCAGGAGTTTTAGCGGTTAAAAACTCTTTAGAAGATAAAAACTCTAATATATTAGTCATTGCAACACAAGCTACTGTGGATTCTCACGCTTATAAACAAGCTTTAATTAAAGAAGGTTTTTTAAAAGTGGAAGAAAAAGCAACTGGGCTTTTTGTACCTATGGTTGAAGAAGGGATTTTTCAAGGAGATTTTTTAAAAGCTGCTTTTGAGTATTATTTTAATAAGCTCAAATTTCATCCTAATGCTTTAATCTTAGCATGCACACATTTTCCCTTAATCGCCCATTCTTTGGAAGAGTATTTTGGTAAAAACACAAAACTTATTCATTCAGGTGAAGCTATAGCTTTGCAATTACAGCAAGAATTTAACTTAACATCAATCCAAGAAGAAGCTAATATTGAATTTTATGCTTCAAGTGATGTAGAAAAACTAAAAAAAATTGCAAATTTATGGCTTTAAATTAATGGTTATTTACTAAAGTATTTTTTATATTTATAATTTATTTTTATTTAAACATAGTTGCATTATAATCTTTATCATTTCTAATGAAAGGACTAACATGAAAAAAATGTTAATGTGTGCAGCTATGGCACTAAGTTTAGGAGCAGGAATTTTGGAAGCAAAACCAAAAGTTGCGATTTTAGCTACAGGTGGAACCATCGCTGGTTCGATTGATAGTTCAGTAGCTACTACAGGTTATACAGCTGGAGTTTTGGGGGTTGATGCTTTGATTAAGGCAGTGCCTCAAATTCAAGATTTGGCAGTAATTAGCGGAGATCAAATTGCTAATATTGATAGCAAAGATATGACAAATGAAATTTGGCTAAAACTTGCTAAAGAAGTTAATAGACTTTTAAAATCTGATGTAGATGGAGTTGTAATTACTCATGGTACTGATACTATGGAAGAAACTGCATATTTCCTAAATTTAACCGTAAAAAGCGACAAGCCTGTTGTTTTGGTTGGTGCAATGCGCCCATCAACTGCAATTAGTGCAGATGGTCCTAAAAATCTTTACAACGCTGTAGCATTAGCAGCAAATCCTCAAGCAAAAAATAAAGGCGTAATGGTGGCTATGAATGATAGAATTCAAAGTGCTAGAGGCGTTATGAAAACTCATAGTTTAAATGTAAATGCATTTAGCTCACCAGATATGGGTGATATGGGTTATATAGTAGATGGAAAAGCATTTTTCTATAATACTAATACAAAATTACACACCAAAAAATCTCCATTTGATGTTAGCAAACTAAAAGAATTGCCAAAAGTAGATATTCTTTATAGTTATGCAAATGATGGTAGCGGTGTTGCAGCAAAAGCTTTGTTTGAAAATGGAACTAAAGGTATAGTTGTAGCTGGAACAGGTGCTGGTAGTATTCATGATTATCAAAAAGATGTGTTAAAAGAGTTGCTTAAAAAGGGTCTTAATGTAGCGGTAAGCTCACGCGTAGTAGCTGGTAGAGTTGCAGTAAGTGATGCTGATGCAAAACTTGGTTTTATTGATACAGGTGATATGAGTCCTCAAAAAGCTAGAGTATTATTAATGCTTGCTCTAACTAAAACAAGCGATCCTAAGAAAATCCAAGAATATTTCTTAAAATACTAAAACCTTTAACACCCAAATGCTAAAATAACATTTGGGTGGATTTTTCAATAAAAATCTTACTTAATTAATCACAAGGATATTAAATGAAACAATATGAAAGTTATAAATGCCAAAAATGTGGCAATGAAGTAGAAGTACAAAATGTAGGTGGTGGAAAGCTTAGTTGCTGTGGTCAAGAAATGGAGTGTATTACTAAAGATTTAACAGCTGTAAATTTAATGAAAGCTTTTGCTGGCGAATCTATGGCAAGAAATAAATATGATTTATTTGCAGATATTGCTCAAGAAGAAGGTTGGCATGCTATTGCAAAACATTTTAGAGAAGCTGCAGAAAATGAAAAATGGCACGCAAGAGCTGAATTTAAAGCTTATCATGAATTAGTAGATGGTAAAGCTTTAGAAGAAACTGCTAAAAATTTAATCTGCGCAGCAGAGGGCGAAAACTATGAGCATACTACTATGTATCCAAATTTTGCAAAAATCGCAGAAGATGAGGGCAAAAGAAATATAGCAAGATTATTTACAGCTATAGGCAAAGTAGAAATTGAACATGAAAGAGAATATCTAGCGCTTAAAAAAATGCTTGAAGAAGAAGATTTCTTTAATTCAGAAGTAGAAGAATTATGGGTTTGTGAAGTTTGTGGGCATATACACCGTGGTAAAAAAGCACCAAATGCCTGTCCTTTATGTAAAGCTCCAAAAGAATACTTCAAACGCGAATTTTTAGGATAATTTTAAAAACCTTGATAAAAATGATAAAATATTTTATTTTTATCAAGGTCTAATATGCAAATTCTAACTCATCCTTTCAAACCTTTTTTTGATGAAAACTCAAAAGTTTTAATACTAGGCTCTTTCCCATCTATTAAATCAAGAGAAGAAAATTTTTATTATCAACATAGCAAAAATCGTTTTTGGCGTATTTTTGAAATATTATTTGAGTGTGAGTTAAAAACAGTACAAGTTCAAAAAGCTTTTTTAAAAGCAAATCATATAGCACTTTGGGATGTTATAGCAAGTTGTAAGATAAAAAATTCAGATGATAAAACTATTTCTTATGCTAAAGCAAATGATATAAATATTATTTTAGATAAGGCAAATATAGAAAAAATTTGTGTATTAGGTAAAGTTGCAAGTAAATATTTTGCTAAATTTTATCCTGAACAAGAATTTTTTGAACTCCCTTCAAGTTCACCTGCTAATATGAATTATTCTTTAGAAAATTTAGTAGAAAAATATAGCATTATAAAGGAAAGATAATGGCTTTAGTTGGAGTAGATGAGGCTGGACGCGGGGCTTTGGCTGGAGATATGCACATAGGAGCTTGCAAGCTTTTAAAAAATATTGATGGTTTGGCTGATTCTAAAAAATTAAGCGCAAAAAAAAGAGAAGAATTATATGAGCAAATTCTTTCTAACTCAAATTTTTTAATCCTTGCTTTTTCGCCTTTGCAGATTGATACTTTAGGACTTAGTCAGTGTTTGCAATTAGCTTTAAAAATCATAAAAAAACACTTTAATCAAGATGAGATTTTATATGATGGAAATTTAAATTATGGGGTTTTAGGTATAAAAACCATGATTAAAGCTGATATGAAAGTACAAGAAGTTTCAGCAGCTAGTATATTAGCCAAGGTAAGTCGTGATCAAAAAATGTGTTATTTTTCTAAATTATATAATCATTATGATTTTGATAAACACAAAGGTTATGGTACAAAAGCTCATATAGAAAAAATTAAAGCATTTGGTTATTCGCCCTTGCACCGCAAAAGCTTTATGCTAAAGTGTTTTGAGAAAAGCTTATTCGATTAAAATGTGTGGTTTTTACACTTTTTTATTTTAAATTTTCATTTTCTTTGACAAAAAATAGAAAAATTAACATTTGAAATATTATTATTAAGATAAAAAAATATATTCAAAAAATATTTTTTTGATAATTAATTATTAAAATTTACAATATCAATTAAAAATACAATGTATTTTAAGAAAAATTAATTTTTTTCTATTATAGTAATATAAAAATATTTCAAGGGGTATTATGTCTTTACTTTTAAGCGAGCTAAAGATTGGAAATTTTTATGTAAAAAATCGCATTGTAATGCCCCCTATGGATATGTATGAAACACAAGTTTTAGATGGTAAGATGAATCAATTTCACCTGATACATTATGGAGCCAGAGCTTTGGGTGGTGTTGGGCTTATCATAGTTCAAGCTTGTGCGATTAATGAAAATGCAAAAATAGCTGATAATGATATTGGTCTTTGGGGAGATTTTCAAATTCAAGGACATAAAGAGCTTGTTGAGCTTTGTCATCATTTTGGTGCTAAAATTGCCATTCAGCTAAATCACAGTGGCCGTAAAAATTCGTGTAAAGAAGCCATATCAAAAGCCCCAAGCAATATAGCTTTTAGTGAAAAATTTTCCAAACTTCATGTTTTAAGCAAAGATGAAATTTTACAAATTGAGCAAGAATTTATTCAAAGTGCTAAAAGAGCTAAAGAAGCAGGTTATGACGCAGTAGAGCTTCATAGTGCTCATGGATATTTGCTTAGTTCGTTTTTATCGCCTTTATCAAATCAAAGAGATGATGAATATGGTGGTAGTTTTGAAAATAGAATACGTCTTTTGTGTGATATTACTAAGCGCATAAAAAAAGAAGTTGATATTGCTTTATTTGTAAGAATTTCAGCTACGGAATGGCAAGAAGGTGGTTGGAATTTAGAAGATAGTAAAAAACTTGCCTTGATTTTAGAAAAATTAGGCGTTGATATGCTAGATGTTTCAGCAGGAGGAAATATCAATAAACCTTCTTTGGTGCCAAACATAGCACCACTTTATCAAGCTCCTTATGCTAAGGCCTTAAAAGAAGCTACTAAAATTCCTATATCTTGTGTAGGTCTTATAAATAGTGCTAGTGAAGGCGAGGCTTTGCTTTTGGGTGGGGTGTGTGATTTGGTTTGTTATGGTAGAAAATTACTAAGAAATCCAAATTTTGCAAATGAAGCCGCAGTTGCTTTAAATGAAAGAGAAAAAATTATGCCAAATTATACTAGAGCATATTTGTAAAATAATACAAAAAGTTTTTTAAGTAAAAGCTTTTTTTATTATTTTTTACAAGGAGAAAATGTGGATAATCTTAAGTGGAATTCTTTTGATACGCGTTGGATGCTTTCTCTTTTTGGGACTGCAGTTGGTGCGGGGATTTTATTTTTACCTATTAAGGCAGGTGTTGGTGGTTTTTGGCCAGTTGTTGTGATGGCTTTGATTATTTTTCCAATGGTGTATTTAAGCCATAGAGCCTTAAGTCGTTTTGTGTGTCAAGCAAATGGTAATGATAAAGACATTACTCATGCGGCTGAAGAGTATTTTGGTAGAAAAGTAAGTATTTTTATTTCTGTGCTTTATTTCTTTGCAATTTTCCCAATTTGTTTAGCATATTGTGTAGGTATAACTAATACTTTTGAGAGTTTTATTTATAATCAATTCTTACCACTTTTAGATCCAAATGGTTCTTTTGCAAGTGCAATTAGTGCTATGTATCAAACAAGTGTTAATGAGCAAGGAAAAACTATAGCTAATTTACTTCCTTTTTATAGAGCAGTTTTTGCTTTTGTTTTGGTAAGTATTTTTATGCTTATTATGCTTTTTAGTGAAGAATTAATCACTAAAGTATGTGAATGGCTTGTATATCCTTTATGTGCTATTTTGTTTTTATTTTCTTTATATCTTATTCCACAATGGTCATTTGAAAGTTTTAGTGCTATTCCTGGTACGAAAGAATTTATCACTATAGTGTGGCTAACTTTACCAGTTTTAGTGTTTTCGTTTAATCACTCACCGGCTATTTCTACTTTTTCTCTAAGTGTAAAAAGAGAATATCCTGAAAATTCGGTACAAAAAGCAAATCAAATTTTACTTAGAACCTCTGTAATGTTGCTTGCTTTTGTTATGTTTTTTGTGGTATCTTGTGTGCTTTCTTTAACTCCAGCTGAACTTGCTGAAGCTAGAGCGCAAAACATACCTGTGCTTTCTTATTTTGCTAATAAGCTTGATAATCCATTTATTTCTTATGGTGGTCCATTAATCGCATTTTTAGCAATTTCTAGTTCGTTCTTTGGGCATTATTTTGGTGCTAGAGAAGGTGCTTATGGTATAGTTAGAAAATGTTGCAAATTAGCAGGTAATGAAAACCCTGATTTGAAAAAAATCGCAGTTTATTCTACTTTAGTAATGTATATTGTTATGTTAATTACTGCTTATGTAAATCCAAGCATTTTAGGTTTTATTGAAAGCTTAGGTGGTCCAATTATTGCTGCAATCTTATTCTTAATGCCTATGATTGCAATTTATACTGTATCTAAAATGAAAAAATTCCAAAATAAAGCTTTAGATGCATTTGTATTTATCACAGGTATTTTGACAATTATTACTGTAATTTATACTTTTTAAGGTGTTAGTGAATGAGTAGTAATTTAAGTATATTTAAAGTTGGTGTTGGTCCTTCATCTTCTCATACCTTAGGACCAATGCTAGCGGGTAATATGTTTTGTGAAAAGATTAAAGATAAAATCACACAAATTACAAAAATTCAAATCAGACTTTATGGCTCTTTATCACTTACTGGTAAAGGCCATTTAAGTGATAAGGCTATTATATGGGGTTTGAGTGGCTTAAGAGCAAAAGAACTCAACGCTGCTTTGCAAGATCGTGTGTTTAATAAAATTTTACAAGATAAAATTTTGGTTTTAAATGCTCAAAAAGAATTAAATTTTGATTATGATAAAGATTTGATTTTCGAAAAAGACTTTTTACCTTTACATGAAAATGGGTTAAAAGTAAGCGCTTATGATGAAAATGGAGAAATCATTGCTGAAGAAATTTATTATTCAGTGGGTGGTGGTTTTGTTATGAGTGAAGCTGAGCTTCAAAAACACAAAGATGGAGCTTGTGAGCAAAAACATACTAAATTAGAACTTGATGTTAACAATGCAAGTGATGCTTTAAAAATTTGTGAAGAAAAATCATGGGATCTAGCAAAACTTTCTTATGAATATGAGCTTCAATTTCATACCAAAGAAGAAATTAGAGCTTATTGTTTAGAAATTTGGGAAGTAATGCAAGAAGTTTATTATAATGGTATTCATCCAAGTTCAGATTTTCTTCCAGGAAATTTGCACTTAAAGCGCCGTGCTAAAGGGCTTAATGAGCGTTTGGCTATGACAAGCGATCCTTTGGGGATTATTGATTTTATTTCTTTGTATGCTATTGCTATTGCAGAGGAAAATGCAAGTGGAGCTAGAGTAGTAACTGCTCCAACCAATGGAGCTTGTGCTGTTGTGCCTGCTGTAATGCTTTATCTTAAAAACCATACGGTTGGTTTTAATGATGAAAAGGCTATTAATTTTTTACTAACTGCTATGTTAATAGGCTCTTTTTATAAGAAAAATGCAAGCATAAGTGGTGCTGAAGCTGGCTGTCAAGCTGAAATTGGTAGTGCAAGTTCTATGGCAGCAGGAGCTATGGCTACTGTGATGGGTTTTGATGCAAAGATAGCTTGTAATGCTGCTGAAATTGCAATGGAACATCATTTAGGATTAACTTGTGATCCGGTAAGTGGTTTGGTGCAAATTCCTTGTATAGAAAGAAACGCCTTTGGGGCGATCAAAGCTATTTCAGCTGCTAGAATGGCAATGAGTAGAAAATCAACTCCAAAAGTAAGCCTTGATGATGTTATAAAAACCATGTATGAAACTGGCAAGGATATGAACTCAAAATACAAAGAAACTTCTTTAGGTGGCTTAGCTACTAATCTTACAAGTGTATGTTAAAACCTTAAGTTTTAGAACTTAAGGTTTTTTCCTTAAAGCTTTTAAAAGCGCATAAATGCTAAATTTTTAAAAATTTTAAGGAAAATATAAATGATAGAAATCAAAAAACCAGCAGAAATAGAAAAACTACGCAAAGCAAATGAACTTGTAGCTAGAACGCTTGATTATCTAGAGGGTATTATAGTTCCAGGTATGAGTTTAAAAGAAATTGATATTAAAGCGGAAGAATTTATACTTGATCATGGTGCAAAACCATCTTTTAAAGGTTTGTATGGTTTTCCAGGCAGTATTTGCATCTCGCTTAATCAAGCTTGCATTCATGGTGTAGGTGATGAGCGTATTTTAAAAGAAGGTGATATTTTAGGTCTTGATGTGGGTACTTGCATAGATGGATATTATGGAGATGCAGCAAGGACTATACCTATAGGTAAAATTTCAGCTACTGATGAAGCATTAATTGCTTGCGCTAAAGATGCTTTGTATTATGCTATAGATATTATCAAAGAGGGTATGCGTTTTAAAGAACTTTCTTGTGAGCTTGGTGAGTTTATTACTAAAAGAGGTTTTGTGCCTTTGAAGGGTTATTGTGGTCATGGTATAGGCAAAAAGCCACACGGTGAGCCTGAAATTCCAAATTATTTAGAACCAGGTGCTAGTGCAAAAAGTGGCCCTAAAATAAAAAATGGCATGGTATTTTGCATAGAGCCTATGGTATGTCAAAAAGATGGTACACCGGTGCATTTAAAAGGTAATTGGGAAGCAGGAAGTAAAGATGGTTTAAATGCGGCTCATTATGAGCATTGTGTTGCTATTATAAATGGTAAGGCAGATATTTTATCTAAGTAAGAAAGTTTAATCTTTCTTACTCGAATGTTTTTAATTTTTCTGAAAGTTTGGAAGCATTTTCTAAAACATCTTGTGAAATTTGCGTTAAATCAAGGGAGTAGTTTTTAACACAATTTGCAAGCTCAGTTACTTTTTCTATGTTTTGTTCTAACTCATTCATTTTAGCTTTTGATTCATCGCTTTTTTCTTCCATGATTTTAGTAGAATGGATACTTGTTTTTAATTTTTCTATAGAAGTTCCAACCTCACCTTGTAAGATATTAGCTTTGTTAGAGGTATCATTCATGGACTGATGAATTCCATCCATCAAACTTTTATTGTCATTGATTTGTTGCACTATAGTTCTTACAGTAGTTTCTATAGCAACTAAAGATTTTGTGGTTTTATCTGCTAGATTTCTAACTTCATCAGCAACTACAGCAAAGCCACGTCCGTGTTCACCTGCACGCGCTGCTTCAATAGCTGCATTTAGTGCAAGCAAATTGGTTTGATCGGCTATGTCTTTTATGGTTGTAGTAACTTCTACTATGCTATCAGCACTTTGTACTAGCATATCCATAGCGCTTAAAACACTTTGTTCTTTTTCGCCGCTTAATAATATAAGCTCTACTAATTCTTTAAGTGTAAGCTCAACTTTAGCCATTACTTCTTGCATACCATGCATATCATTTATAGTGTTTTTAGCTAAATTTTGTGTTAAGTCTATATGACTTTCTAAGATAGAACTTATTTCATGGACATTAGAAATTTGTTCATGTTGTAAAAGTGAGCTTTGCTGTAAAACTTCAGCATTTTGAGAAAGCTTTTGTGAGCTTTTGTGACTTGAATTTGCAGTTTGTATAGCTTCTAAAACCGAATTTTGCACTATTTGTATAAAAGAGTTTATATAGCCAGCACTTGTGGCCAATTCACTTTTTTTATCAATATCTAATCTTGCACTTAAATTCGCATGCTCGCCAGCTAAGTTTGCACTTAGTTTTTCAAGTAAAGATATAGGTATGATTACTTTTTTTAATGTTAAAAGTATGAAGAAAATCAATACAGCTAAGGTGAATAAGAAAATTCCTATAGCGGTGTAAAGATTGTATTTGTTGTTAAGATTAATTTCTTGAGCAATGAAATTTTTATGAGATATGATTTCTTTTTGTAATTCTTGATCAAGAAAACTTTGAGAATTATCTTTTAAAATTTTAATCTGACTTAGTATCATTTTACAATGTGTGCTAAAAAGTTCAAATAATTCTTGTGGAAGCTGTGGATCTTTTGTGTTTAAATTTGCTACTAAACTTTGGAGACGATTTTGTGCTAAAGGTTCTAGTATATCCATAGTTCCTATGATGCTTAATATATCCCCGATAGATTCTATTTGTCTAGCTTCTTGAGTAGTAAGTGCTAGCTTGTTTGTTTGTTTAATGATTTCTTGTTGAATTTCATAAAGATAAAGTTTTGAATTTATAGCAATAGAATTAGCTGATTTAAAATGCTGTAATTGAGCATTTTTTTTCTCAAAAATCGTTTGTATTTTTTTCGTGTCTATTTTATTGGCTTTTAAAATTGTTAAAGTATTTTCAAAATCTTGTATTAAAGCAACACTAGTGTCATAATTTTGCAAATTGAGTTTGTTTTTAAAAATCTCATCTATTTTGGTATCTAGAATTTCTAATTTTTGAAAAGAACCCATGATGAGTGAATTTCTCTTTGTGGTGTTGTAGGTATTAAAGATAAATAAAGTCAAAGTTAAAAGTAATACCAAAACCACTATAGACAAAGTGATGAATTGTTTTAAAAAAGAAAAAGATTTTTTATTTGAGTGGGTCATGGTATTCTCCTGTTAAAGAATTTAAAAAAGCAACTATATCATCAACCACATCTTGTTCTAAAAATTTACCAAGTTGATAGTAAGCCATAAATTGCACACAAGCATCAAGTGTTGGCATGGAGCCATCATGAAAATAAGGAGCAGTTTTGGCTATATTTCTAAGGCTTGGCACTTTTACTACAAATTGATCATGAGGATCTTGGGTAATCTCATAGCGCCCTTTCCAGTTTGTTCCATTATCATAAGGCACAAATACTCCCATTTTTTGATACATATTGCCACCTATATTTTGACCTTGATGGCATGCTATACAACCATTTGATAAAAAAGCATTATAACCTCTTTTTACTTGCTCGCTTATTGCATTTTTATCACCTTTTAAGTAGCGATCAAAAGGAGAATTTGGAGTGAGTAAGGTTTTTTGAAACTCAGCTAAAGCGTGTGTTATATTTTCAAAGCTAATTTCTCCATAAAGTTTTTTAAATTCTTTTTCATAAATTGGGTTAGCTTTTACAATTTGTACTACTTCATTTTCATCTTTTAAACCCATTTCTTTGGGATTTAATAAAGGATGTTTGGCTTGATCTTGTAAGTCTTTTGCATTGCCTCTCCAAAATTGAGATAGATTAAAAACAGCATTGAAATTTGTAGGTGTATGAAATGGTTCGTCTATTATGCCATTAATACCTGTTGAAAAGGTTTTATTATCAACTCCAAATTTTGTAATATCATGACAAGTATTACAAGATACTTTTATATCTTTTGATAAACTTGTATCCATGTAAAGCTTTTTGCCTAAGATAGCTTTTTCTTTATCATAAGGAACGCTTTCAGGCAAAGGGGTAATCATTTCAAGTGCTAAAAGTGGTAGTAAAGAAAATATTAAAATAATAAAAGTTTTCATAATCATTTTCCTTTATTTTATAAATTTTTAGTTAATAATTTTTATTAATTATAGCACTAAAATCTTAATCTTTTATAAGTAAATACAGTGGTTAGAAGTGTTATAAATGATAAAAATAAAATATAAATAAAAATTCCATAAACAAAAGGATTCTCAGGTCTTATAGCTAAAGAATGCAACATAAATACAAGCTGAGGTGTAAAACCACCTGCTATAGCATAGGCTATATTATAAGAAAAAGAAATTCCACTAAAGCGAATACTTGGTTTAAAAATTTTACACATTAAAATAGGCGCTAAGGCATTAATACCACCAAAAAAACATGCAATAAAATAAAAATATATACTTAAATGTAAAATTTGAGCATAGAAAAAATAAAAATAAAAAAAGCAAGAAAGACTAAAACCTATTGTAAATATCAAACTAGTGATTAAAAAGCCAAATTTATCTACCCAAATTCCAGCAAGCAAGGTTCCACAAGATAAAATTATTATCGCAATCATTTGTATTAAAATAGCATCTGTTTTATCAAGAACCAAAACCTCAGGTATAAAATTTGGCATAAGTAAAATGAGTATGATCACGCAAGCTGTAAGCATCCATGTTAAAAGCATAGAGGCGATGATGTCTAAAAAAATATTTTTTTCTTTAAAAAGTGTCTTTAGCGGAAATTTTTCTAAATTATTTTCTTGATGCATTTTTTGAAAAATCGGTGTTTCTTCTAGAAATTTTCTAAGATATATAGAAATAATGCCAAAAAATCCACCAATAGCAAAAGGAATACGCCAAGCATAATCATAAATTGACTCTTGCTCAAAACAATGATTAATTACCAATGCAACAGCACATCCTAAAAGAATTCCAAAAGCCATAGAAGCATTAATAGCGCTAACACAAAAACCATCTTTCCCATCAGGCGTATGTTCTTTTACAAATACCCAAGCACCAGGTAATTCTCCGCCTATAGCTACACCTTGAGCTATTCTAACAAGTAGTAAAAATACCGGAGCTAGATAACCTATGCTTTCAAAAGTAGGTATAAAAGCTAAAGAAAAAGTTGGAAGCACCATGAGTAATATGCTTAGCATAAACATTTTTTTACGGCCAAATTTATCACCAAAATGCGCCATAACTATACCACCAAGCGGCCTAGCTAAATATCCTGCTGCAAAGGTTCCATAAGTATTTAAAAGTTTCCAAAAATCACTCATATCGCTTGGAAAAAAATTTCTTGAAATATAATTAGCAAAAAAGACAAAAATCACAAAATCATAAAATTCTAAAGCTCCTCCCAAAGAAGATAAGGAAAGTGTTTTATAATCTTTTCTTTTTAAACTTTTTAACATTTAAATACTTTCTTTTATAGTGTTTTGATAATTATAATAAAAAATGCCGTAGTTTGTAAAAAATATTAAAAATTTAACAAGAAAAATTGTGATAAAATAATAGTTTTGTATTTTGTAGAAAGGAGAAAAGCATTGGCAAAAGATGATATTATCGAAATTGATGGTAATGTAATCGAAGCTTTACCTAATGCAACTTTTAAAGTTGAATTAGATAATAAACATGTGATACTTTGCCATATTGCAGGTAAGATGCGTATGCATTATATTAGGATTATGCCTGGCGATAGAGTTAAAGTGGAACTAACACCTTATAGCCTTGATAAGGGTCGTATTACATTTAGATACAAATAAGTCTAAGTTGTTTAAAAGCAAAAGTAAAGTATAATTAGCACTTTTGCAGAAATTGCAATAAAACTGTATGAAGAAGTATTTTCAAAATCACCACTTATTTTGAAAATAGTTGGTTGTTCTAAAAACCTGGTGCAGTTGTAAAAAAGTGGAATTTACAATAACAGGAGTAAAGCATGAAAGTTAGACCATCTGTTAAAAAGATGTGTGACAAATGCAAAGTAGTTCGTCGTAAAGGCGTAGTTCGCATTATTTGCGAAAATCCAAAACACAAACAAAGACAAGGATAATTTATGGCTCGTATTGCAGGTGTGGATTTACCAAAGAAAAAAAGAATTGAATATGGTTTGACTTATATTTATGGTATAGGTTTGCATACTTCAAGAAAAATCTTAGATAAAACAGGAATTTCTTATGATAAAAGAGTTCATGAACTAAGTGAAGATGAAGCAGCAGCTATCCGTAAAGAAATTCAAGAAAACTATATGGTTGAGGGTGATCTTAGAAAACAAGTTGCTATGGATATCAAAGCATTAATGGATCTAGGAAGCTTTAGAGGCTTAAGACATAGAAAAGGCTTACCGGTTCGTGGTCAAAAAACAAAAACAAATGCCAGAACTAGAAAAGGTAAGAGAAAAACCGTTGGTGCAAAATCATAAGGATAGAAAATGGCAAAAAGAAAAGTAGTTAAGAAAAAAGTAGTTAAAAAAAATATAGCTAAAGGTATAGTTTATATCAGTGCAACATTTAATAATACTATGGTTACTGTAACTGATGAAATGGGAAATGCTATCGCTTGGAGTAGTGCAGGTGGTTTAGGATTTAAAGGTTCTAAAAAATCAACTCCTTATGCAGCACAACAAGCAGTAGAAGATGCTTTAAATAAAGCAAAAGAACATGGTATTAAAGAAGTAGGTATTAAAGTACAAGGACCAGGAAGTGGTCGTGAGACAGCGGTTAAGAGTGTAGGTGCTATGGAAGGTATTAAAGTAACTTTCTTAAAAGATATTACCCCATTAGCTCATAATGGTTGTAGACCACCAAAACGTCGTCGTGTCTAAGAATAAGATATAAGATTTAGGAGAATTATAATGGCAAGATATAGAGGACCAGTAGAGAAATTAGAAAGACGACTTGGCGTAAGCTTGGCAATGAAAGGCGAAAGAAGATTAGCAGGTAAAAGTGCTTTAGATAAACGCCCTTACGCACCAGGTCAGCATGGACAAAGAAAAGCTAAAATCAGCGAATACGGACTTCAATTAAGAGAAAAACAAAAAGCTAAGTTTATGTATGGAGTTAGCGAAAAACAATTTAGAAGATTATTTAGCGAAGCTGCTAGAAAAGATGGCAACACCGGTGCGCTTTTAATCCAGCTTTTAGAACAAAGACTTGATAATGTTGTTTATAGAATGGGTTTTGCTACAACACGCCGTTTTGCTAGACAACTTGTAACTCATGGACATATTTTAGTAAATGGTAAAAGAGTGGATATTCCTAGTTATAGAGTAGAAGCAGGTCAAAAAATTGAAGTGATTGAAAAAAGCAAAAACAATCCTCAAATTTCAAGAGCGATCGAACTTACTGCTCAAACTGGTATAGTTGCTTGGGTTGATGTAGAAAAAGATAAAAGATTTGGAATTTTTACAAGAAAACCTGAAAGAGAAGAAGTTATCATTCCAGTTGAGGAAAGATATATCGTTGAGTTGTACTCTAAATAATAAAGGTTTTTGATATGAGACATATTACAACTTCTGCTTATACACCGACAGAGTTTAGTATTGAAAATATCAGTGATACAGTAGCAAAAGTAAGCGCATGGCCTTTTGAAATTGGCTATGCTATTACTTTGGCGCATCCTTTGCGTCGTTTGCTTTATTCAAGCACAGTAGGTTTTGCCCCAACAGGAGTTAAAATCAAAGGCGTAGCACATGAATTTGATAGTATGCGTGGTATGCTTGAAGATGTAGCATTGTTTATTATCAATCTAAAAAAATTAAGATTTAAACTAAAAACAGATTCTGAAAAAGAAGTTATAACTTTTAGTTTTAAAGGACCAAAAGAAATTTGCGGAAAAGACTTAGATAACGATGTTGTTGAGGTTGTGAACGCAGATAGCTATCTTGCAACGATCAATGAAGATGCAGATTTAGAATTTACCTTAATCATTGAAAAGGGTATAGGTTATGTACCTTCTGAAGAAGTGCAAAATTTCTTAGATCCTGAATTTATAGCACTTGATGCATTCTTTACTCCGGTAAAACATGCAGTTTATGATATAGAAAAAGTGCTTTTTGAAGATAACCCAGATTATGAAAAAGTTGTTTTCACAATCACAACTGATGGTCAAATTTCACCAAGTGATGCTTTTAAAAATGCTTTAGAAGCAATGTATAAACAATTATCAGTGTTTGATAAAATCACTAATGCTCAAAGCGTTGTAAGAAGCCAAACACAAAATAATGAAGTAGAACATGTAAAATTACTTCAAAATATAACTGAGTTAAATTTAAGTGCAAGAAGCTTTAATTGCCTAGAAAAAGCAAATGTGGTTTATATCGGTGAGCTTGCTTTAATGAGTGTAGGCGAACTTGCAGATTTAAAAAATCTAGGTAAAAAATCTTTAGATGAGATTAAAAGTGTGATGGAATCTATAGGTTTTCCTATAGGAAATTCAAAACTCAGTGATAGTGCAAAAGAAACGCTAAAAAGAAAAATTACAGAATTAAAAGCACAAAATGAAGGATAATCAATGAGACATAGACATGGATATAGAAAGTTAGGTCGCACTTCTACTCACCGTGCAGCCTTATTAAAAAACCTTACCATTGCTATTATTAAAGCAGGTAAAATAGAAACAACATTACCTAAAGCAAAAGAATTAAGAGGTTATGTTGAAAGATTAATTACTCGTGCAAGAAAAGGTGATTTCAATGCTCACAGAGCAGTTTTTGCTAGCTTGCAAGATAAGGAAGCTACAAATAAACTTGTAACAGAAATCGCACCTAAATTTGCAGATAGAAACGGTGGTTATACAAGAATTATCAAAACAAGAATCCGCCGTGGTGATGCTGCAGAAATGGCTTTCATCGAATTCGTAGCTTAATTTTTAGCCTTTTTAAAGGCTAAAAACTTCTTAATTTTTATTTATTTACTTACTATTTTTTGTATTTTTATCCATTTTTTGCTACTATTAATCTTTTTAACTACAAAAAAGGAAAAAAATGCAAGAAAATTCAAGATTACGCATAGCTATACAAAAATCAGGTCGTTTAAGCAAAGATTCTATCGCTTTGCTTGAATCCATAGGCGTAAAACTTCGTATACACGATCAAAGCTTGATTGCTTTTTCTACAAATTTACCTATTGATTTACTTAGAGTAAGAGATGATGATATACCAGGATTAATTTTTGATGGAGTGGTAGATCTTGGTATAGTTGGAGAAAATGTTTTAGAAGAAAATGAGTTAGAAAGAAAATCAAAAAACGAAAATGCAGATTTTATAATGCTTAAAAAGCTTGATTTTGGTGGGTGTCGCCTGTCTTTAGCATTGCCAGAAAATAGCGAGTATAAAGGTATAGAAAGTTTTAAAAATTTACGCATAGCAACTTCTTATCCACAGCTTTTAAAGCGTTTTATGGAAGAAAATAACATTCCTTATAAAACTTGTATGCTAACAGGCTCAGTTGAAGTAGCGCCAAGTGCAAATTTAGCTGATGGAATTTGTGATTTAGTTTCAAGTGGTGCTACTTTAAAAGCAAATGGACTTAAGGAAGTTATGGTGATTTATAAATCAAAAGCTTGCATTATCCAAAGAAAAGAAAGTTTAGCTTCACATAAACAAGAATTAATCGATAAATTACTCATTAGGATTAATGGAGTTATGCAAGCAAGAGAGTCAAAATACATCATGTTGCATGCTCCTATTGAAAAGCTAGAAAAAATTACAGCCTTGTTACCAGGTGTTGAAAAACCTACGATTTTGCCTTTAGAAAATGATAAAGCTAGAGTGGCGCTACATATGGTAAGTCAAGAAAATTTATTTTGGGAAACTATGGAAGCTTTGAAAAAAGAAGGCGCAAGTGCGATTTTAGTTTTACCTATTGAAAAAATGCTCTCTTAAAGGATAAAAATGCAAATACTTGATTTTGAAAAATTAAACCAAAACGAACAAGAATTAGCACTCAAGCGTCCTGCTATGAGTGCTAATGCGCATGTTAAAACCATAGTAGAACAAATCATTGAAGATGTTAAAACAAATGGCGATGAAGCTTTAAAACAAATGGCTATAAAATTTGATAAAGTAGAGTTAAATTCCATTAAACTAAGCGATGAAGAGCTTAGTAATTTAGCAGAGCAAATTGATGATGAGTTAAAACAAGCTATTAAAATAGCTTATGAAAATATCTATAAATTCCACAAAGCTCAAGAAAGTAAAACCATAGAAGTTCAAACCTTTGAAGGGGTAACTTGTAAGGTGCTAACAAGAGCTATTGAAAAAGTAGGGCTTTATATACCAGGAGGCTTAGCACCACTTTTTTCAACTGCACTCATGTTAGCTATCCCAGCTAAAATTGCAAAATGTAAATTTATAGCCTTAGCTTCCCCAGCGCCACTTCATCCCGCCATTGCTTTTGTAGCAAAACTTTGCAAAGTTGATGCAGTGTATCAAATAGGTGGAGCAGGAGCCATAGCAGCGCTTGCTTATGGAACGCAAAGTGTGCAAAAAGTAGATAAAATTTTTGGCCCAGGAAATGCCTTTGTAACTGAAGCCAAAAAGCAAGTTAATAATCATGGAGTGGCTATTGATATGCAAGCAGGACCTTCAGAGGTATTAGTTTTAGCAGATGAGTTTGCTAGTGCTAAATTTATAGCTTCAGATTTACTCTCGCAAGCTGAGCATGGAGCAGATTCTCAAGCGATTTTAGTTTGTACAAGTGAAAAATTAGCCAAAGATGTAGATAGTGAAGTTGCTTTACAGCTTGAAAAACTCTCGCGTAAAGAAATTGCTTCAAAATCTTTAGCACACTCTAAAATCATTCTTGCAAAAGATATAAAGCATGCTATAAGTATTTCAAATGACTATGCACCAGAGCATTTGATCATTCATACACAAAATCCATCTAGCTTGCTTGATGATATTATGCATGCAGGTTCGGTATTTTTAGGCGAGTATTCTCCAGAATCCATGGGAGATTATGCAAGTGGAACAAATCATGTATTACCAACTTATGGTTTTACTAAGTCTTATTCTTCATTAGGGCTTGCTGATTTTATGAAAAGAATGACCGTACAAGAACTTAGTAAAGAAGGCTTTAAAAAGCTTGGGCCTGTGGTGGAAATTTTAGCAGCAGCTGAAGGGCTTGATGGGCATAAAAATGCCGTGAGTTTAAGATTAGAAAGTCTAAAATGAGTGCAAAAATTTTATTTATTGATAGAGATGGCACGCTCATTGATGAACCAAAAGATGATTTTCAAATCGATTCTTTAGAAAAGCTTGAGTTTGAAAAAGGTGTCATCAATGCACTTTTAAAGTTAAAAAATTTTGGTTTTAAATTTGTTATGGTGAGCAATCAAGACGGCCTAGGCACAAATTCTTTTCCTAAGGAAAATTTTGACAAGGCTCATGAAAAAATGCTAAGTGTTTTTCAAAGTTGTGGTATAGAATTTGAAGATATTTTTATATGTCCACATTTTGAGCATGAAAATTGTGCCTGTAGGAAGCCAAAAACTGCCATGCTTGAAAACTATATCAAAAATAAACTTTATGATAAAAATAAAAGTTTTGTTATAGGCGATAGAGACAGCGATATGCTTTTGGCACAAAATCTTGGAATTCAAGGTTTAAAATATGATAAAAATGATTTTAATTGGGAGCAAATCGCTGATTTTATCTTGCAAAATTACCGCAGTGCCTGTATAGAGCGTAATACCAAAGAAACTCAAATTCAAGTTAAAATAGCTTTTAATGAAAAAGCAAAAGCTGATATAAAAACAAATATCGCATTTTTTGATCATATGTTAGAGCAAATTGCTACGCATGCAAATATATCTTTAGAGATAAAATGCAAAGGGGATTTAGAAGTTGATGAACATCACAGCGTAGAAGATGTTGCACTTGCTTTGGGAGAGGCTATCAAAAGCGCACTTGATCAAAAAATAGGCATTGCAAGGTATGGCTTTGTTTTGCCTATGGATGAGTGCTTGGCAAGTTGTGCGATTGACTTTTGCAATAGACCGCATTTAGTTTATAAGGCTAAGTTTAAAAAAGAAAAGCTTGGAGAATTAAGCACAGAAATGATAGAGCATTTTTTCTACTCACTAAGTTATGCTATGGGTGCGAGTTTGCATTTAAAAGTTAAAGGCAAAAACGATCATCACAAGGCCGAAGGACTTTTTAAAGCCTTTGCAAGAGCTTTAAAAATGGCTATAAAAATAGAAAATGAAAACCTAGCAAGCTCTAAAGGAGTGATATGAAACTAGCTATTATAGATACAGGTTGTGCGAATTTAGCTTCTCTTGCTTTTGCAATTGAGCGTTTAGGACAAAAAAGTATCATCACGCATGATTTAAAAGAACTTTCACAAGCAGATAAGCTTTTGCTTCCTGGAGTTGGCACAGCAGCTAAAGCAATGGAAAATTTACAAGCACTTAATTTAGAAAATTTTATCCAAACTACCACAAAACCACTTTTAGGTATTTGTCTTGGTATGCAAATTTTGGGTAAATTTTCAGAAGAATTACACCAAAAAACACTTGGCATTATGCCTTTTGAGACACAAAAATTCCAAGAAAAAGCAAATTTTACTTTCCCACATATGGGGTGGAATCAAGTCTTTAGCTCGCACGAGCTTTTTAAAGACTTAGATGGGGCTTATTTTTATTTTGTGCATAGTTATTGTGTGGGCTTAAATGAATACACCATCGCAGAGTGTGAGTACTCTACTAAATTTAGTGCAAGTTTAAACAAAGACAATTTTTATGGTGTGCAGTTTCACCCTGAAAGAAGTGGCGAAGTGGGTGAAGTATTATTAAAAAATTTCATAAATATGTAGGTAAAAATGCAAACTCAAATCATTCCAGCATTAGACTTAATAGATGGCAAAGTAGTAAGGCTTTATAAAGGTGATTATGCTAAAAAGCAAGAATACAGCTTTGATCCTTTAGCTAAATTTCAAGAGTATGAGGCTCAAGGCATTGCTTGGCTTCACTTGGTGGATTTAAGCGGTGCAAAAGATCCTAGTAAAAGACAACTAAAACTCATAGAAAACCTAGCTTCTAAAATCAAAGTAAATCTTCAAGTAGGTGGGGGAATTCGCACTAAAGATGAGGTTAAAGTTTTGTTTGATAGTGGTGTTAAACGCGTAGTTATAGGCTCTTTAGCGGTTAAAAACAAAGCCTTTACACAAGAGCTTTTAAATGAATTTGGCGTAGAAAATATAGTCTTAGCGCTTGATAGTATTTGCGTTAAAGATGAGTTTTTTGTGGCCATTGATGCATGGAGTAAAACAAGCGATGAAAAATTATTTGAGCTTTTAAATTTTTACAAAAATGTAAAGCACATTTTATGTACAGATATTTCCAAAGATGGCACGATGAGTGGGGCAAACATCACTTTATATAAAGCTTTATATGAGAAATTTCCACATTTACAAACTCAAGCAAGCGGAGGTGTGGCAAGCTTAGAAGATTTTAAAAAGTTAAATGGCATAGTAAGTGGTATCATCGTAGGCAAAGCCTTGCTTGATAAAGAATTTAGCATAAAGGAGGCTAAAGAATGCTTGCAAAACGCATAATCGCATGTTTGGATGTAAAAGATGGTAGAGTAGTTAAAGGGGTGCAGTTTAAAAACCATGAAGATATGGGCGATATCATTGAGCTTGCTAAATTTTACTCACAAAATGGCATTGATGAGCTAGTATTTTATGATATAACCGCTTCAGCTAAAAATGAGCGCATTGATAGAACTTGGGTAAGCAAAGTAGCACAAAATATCTCTATACCATTTTGCGTCGCAGGGGGTATAAAAAGCGAAGATGACGCAAAAGAGCTTTTAGCAAATGGTGCTGATAAAATTTCTATTAATTCCCCTGCTTTAAATGACCCTGATTTAATCTCACGCCTTGCAAAAAGCTTTGGAGTGCAATGCGTAGTTGTAGGTATAGATACTTTTAAAGATGAAAACAACGAGCTTTTAGTCTATAAATACACCGGAGATGAGAGCAAATCTCATCATAGTGGTAAAAAAACACTAGAGTGGGTAAAGCAAGTATGCGAGCTAGGAGCGGGTGAAATCGTGCTAAATATGATGAATCAAGATGGCATGAGAAAGGGGTATGATCTTGATCAACTTGCTAAAGTTAGACAGATTTGTCCTGTGCCTTTGGTAGCAAGTGGTGGTGCAGGATCTAAAGAGCATTTTTTAGACGCTTTTAAACTTGGTGTTGATGGAGCTTTAGCAGCTTCAGTGTTTCATAAAAAACTTATAGATATTAAAGAATTAAAACTATTTTTAAAAGATCAAGGCATACAAATTCGTATTTAAAGGAAAAGCTATGAAGATAAATGAAGAAGAATTCATAAAAAGCATTAACTGGCAAAAGGTTAATAACCTTGTTCCTGTGATCATTCAAGATTATCATTCTTGTGAAGTTTTAATGCAAGGTTTTATGAATGAACAAGCTTTAAGAGAAAGTTTTAAGCACAAAAAAGTGGTATTTTACTCACGCACTAAAGAGCGTTTGTGGATGAAAGGTGAGCAAAGTGGAAATTTTTTACATATTATAGATATGGGGCTTGATTGCGATAGAGATTGTATCTTGATTTTAGTTAAACCTAGCGGGGCTACTTGTCACACAGGTGATACTTCTTGCTTTGAAACACTTTCTAAAAAGGCTGATTTTGTATTTTTATCGCGTCTTGAAAGGCTGATTAATTCTCGTAAAAGCACCTGTGCAAGCTCTTCTTACACAGCTGAACTTTTTTCAAAAGGTACTAAACGCATAGCACAAAAAGTAGGCGAAGAAGGCGTTGAAACAGCTTTAGCTGCTACTGTTAAAGACAAAGATGAGCTTATAAATGAAGCAGCTGATTTACTTTATCATTTAGAAGTGTTATTAGCTGATGCGGATTTGAGTTTAAATGATGTGATTGCTAAATTAAAAGAAAGAAATTCAAAATAAACAGTATGAATATCAATAAACAGATATTTATTCATCATCTTTTAAAAGATATCCAAAGTGATTTGAAAGGTTATAATAAAATTCTAAAGTTTGGAAAAATATTTTCCGAATATAATTTTTCAGATAATATTATTATCCAAATTGAAGATTCTTTTGATGTAAGTTTATGCGCTTTGTTGGGTGTTTATATAGAAAAATATTTAAAAACTTATAATATTATTATTAAATCAAGTAATTCAAAATTGCATAATATTGGATTTTTAGAAAATTTCAATTATGAAAGAAATTTCACAAAACATTCTAAACTTAAACAATACTTCCATATAAAAACAAAAGAAGAATCTAAAAGTGAAGTATTTAAGGAGTATGTTAATTCAGTAATATTAGATCATAAAGAATTTCCAAAAATAAGTAAATTGGTAAAAAAAGAAACTGCAAAATCAATTTTTGAAATCTTTGATAACGCAAATATACATAGCGAAAGTGATAAAATTTATATTTGTAGTTTTTTAGATGAGAAAGAACATGAGTTGCATTTTTCTATTGTTGATTCTGGAATAGGATTTGCTAAAAAATTAAATAATTATTTTGGACAAAAATTTTCTTCTGAAAATGCTATTAAATGGGCTATAAAAGAGGGAAATACAACTAAAAAACAAACAGGAGGTCTTGGTTTTAAACTTATAATGGAATTTATAAAGTTAAATAAAGGAAAGCTGCAAATTTTAAGTGGGGATTGTTTATATGAAATGGGTGGCAATAAAGAAAAATATAATATTTTAGATTATGAATTTTATGGTAGTATGGTTAATATGATATTTAAAACAAATGATACTAACTCATATCAGTTAAAAATAGAAGATGATGATTTATTTTAAGGAAAAAATATGCAAACAAAAATAATAAATATAAATCAGCTTACAAACAGCCAATGTATCTTATCTGAAGATGGGGAAAAAGTTTTTGCAGAGATAAAAAAAGTATTAGAAACTGAAGATAAAGTAGTGTTGTCATTTAAGGATATTAATATTTTGACGACAGCCTTTTTAAATTCCGCTATAGGAAATTTATACAATGATTTTCGTGAGGAATATATAAAAGAAAAACTTAGTGTTGAAAATATGAAAGATGAAGATAAGGCAATGTTAAAAAGAGTAACAGATAATGCTAAAAATTATTACAAAAACTCTGGTAAAATCAGCCAATCTATAAAAGAAATTTTAGAAGAAGATTAATGTCTGTTATTTATCATTTAAAGGACATTGCTACACTAGATAATAAAAAAATATTTTTCGATACTAATATTTTGATTTATCTTTTTTATGCAAGTGATAGTAAACTACAAGAAGAATGCGCTAGTTTATATAATGAGCTTTTAAAATCAAAAGCTCTGTGTTATACTAGTTTTTTAAATATTTCTGAATTTTATAGTCGTTGTATGAAAATTGAATTTGAAAAGGCAAAAGAGTTAGATGAGCAACTGAAGTATAAAAATTTTAGAAATAGCGAAGAGGGTTCAGAAATAGAAAAAGATATTACTAATATTGTCAAGTTATTGTTAGCAAAATTTTCTCTTGTGATGGTAGATTTTGATAAAAATTTTGTTGCGAAAATTTTAGATAATGAAACTATTGATTTATGCGATAAAGCTTTAGTAGAAATTTGCAAACAAGAAAATATGATTTTATTCACTAACGATAAAGATTTTAAAAATAAAGATCTTAATATTCTTGCATTAAAAAATTTTTAATAAAAGTTAAGCGTGATTTTTCACGCTTAATTAAGCAATATTTTTGAAAAGATTCACTGACTATATCGAGTAATTTTAAAAAAACTTTACACATTAAAACCTAATTTTTAATTTATTTTCTACTTTTTAATTTCATTTTATTTGTATTTTTGGAACACTTATTGCTTTATATCTGCATAAGCAATAGAAGATTGTGAGATATTCACAAAGCAATATTTTTTAAAGGATTTAATTATGATGAGATCTCTTTGGGCTGGGGTTTCTGGACTCCAAGCACACCAATACGCAATGGATGTAGAAGGTAATAACATAGCCAATGTTAATACATTTGGTTTTAAATATTCTCGTGCGGATTTCTCAACGCTTATGAGTCAAACTTCTAAGATAGCTACAGCTCCAGATGGTAACCTAGGTGGTAAAAACCCTATGCAAGTAGGACTTGGTTCTGGTGTAAATTCTACTACTAGAATTCACTCTCAAGGTAATATCCAAACCACAGATAAAAACACCGATATGGCCATCAATGGTGATGGATTTTTCATCGTTTCAAATGATGGTGGTACTACTCAGTATTATACCCGTGCAGGGGACTTTAAAACAGATGCAGTAGGAAATTTCGTAGATAATAACGGCTATACTGTTCAAGGTTGGAACTATAATCAAGAAACAGGCCAAATTGATTCTTCAACTTCAGTAGGCGATATAGTAATTCCACCTGGCATGAGTATGCCTGCTAGACCAAGTACTTCAGTAAGCCTTACAGCAAATTTAGATAGTGGTAATACTTTAGGTATGAATGCTTCTGCCAAGCGTCCTATCTATGCTCTTGATTCTACTCATGGTTTTAGAGAAGATACAAATAGTCGTGTTGATGAAAATGATACAGGACATACTGAGTTTTATACTACTTCAAAAAGTGGAGCCCAAGTAACTGAAAAAGGTATTGATATGGGCGTGGTGTTTAACGCTCAAGGTGAGGGCTTAAACTTAAGAGATGGACAAGGTATATGGGTAAGTTATAAAGATGCCAAATGGACTAGTGGTCAGGCTTTAAGAAATGATCTTCCTGCCAATCAAGCAGATTTTCAACCGAATACAGATTATACTTTTTGGGGTTACACTCAAGCAGATGGAACAGCAGTAAAAGCAACTCTAGATATTACTATAAATGGTGTTCATATTACTGCAGAAGGAACTGGAAAGGATCATTTTATTAATGCTATCAACGCTAAAACAGCTGAAACAGGTGTGGTAGCTTCTATAGTAGACGGTAGAATGACTTTTACCAATGATAATAGCACAGGAACTACGGCAAAATCCAAGAATTTAGATATATCTTTAGGTGCAAATAATACTGTTGGTGCAAATATTAGAACTGATGGAAATACTCCCCCTAACGTTACTCCTCCTGTTGCTCCAAATAATGATTTAACAGGTGGAGTTGATAGGATCAATGTTGTAACTGCACATGAATATATTTACAGTTCTAGTAATGTCGATTTGGGTCAAAATCCAGATGCTCAAGATCCTGATACTTGGCCTTCTCCTAACGGACAAAGAACATTTCATACAACCGAAGATTTAAGAGAACTTTTACAAAGAGATGCTAGATTTGCAGTTGATTATGATGGAGATATGCAGATTAATGCTGCTGATGCTAATGCTGGGGTAAAAGTTACAGTTGAAAGTGATGGTAGATTTAAGATAGTTAATCCAGATCAGCCGAATGCTAAAGATATGACTTTTAAAGTTACAGGTTATTCCAACGAAACTAACAAAATAGCCACTAACGATAAATTCACAGCGATGTTTAGTGCCTTAGATGGAAATTTCAATGCAGGTAATAATGAAAAATATTCCCAAGATATGTATTTATCAGCTCATACTGCTAGTATAGAAATTTTTGACTCACTAGGAACTAGACATGAGCTAACTGTGCAATTTACTAAGCAAGCTAAAACAGCAGATGGTGGGGCCGAGTGGTCTATCATCATCTCAGTACCTGAACCCGCAGAGATTAACTTCAGTGGTGATGGAGCTCCAGGAAATATAGTAGTAGGAAATTTAAGATTTGGCAATGATGGCTCGCTTCAAAGCTATACACCAAATGTGCTAAATTTCACTGGAAATAATGGTTCAAAACCTGATCAAGTTATAAAACTTGACTTTGGTACAACAGGTGGTTTTGATGGTTTAACAAGCTATGATAAAGACTCAGCTACCACTAAACAAGAAACTGATGGTTACACAGGGGGTAATCTAAAACCAGATGCATTAAGAACTGATGAGAATGGTTATATTTATGGAGAATTTACAAATGGTAAAACTCTAGCTTTAGCTAAGGTTGCTCTAGCTACTTTCCCAAATAATATGGGGCTTGAAGAAATGGGTAATAACCTTTTCAAAGCGACAGCAAACTCAGGAACACCTACTATAGGCCATGCTGGTGAAGGTGGTAGAGGGGGCTTAAAAGGCTCAGCCATAGAAATGTCAAACGTGGATTTAAGTCGTGCATTAACTGAGCTTATCGTAATCCAAAGAGGTTATCAAGCAAACTCAAAAACGATTACCACAAGTGATCAGCTTTTAAATACTTTGCTTCAATTAAAACAATAATTTTAACCCAAGGTTTTAAAAACCTTGGGATCAAGCTTTACAAGGTTATCGAGGTAGCCTTGTAATACTTGATAGCCTTGAAGCCTTCAATCTATTGCTAACTCACTTCTTTTTTGCCTTAAGGAGTGAGTAGCATGATTTGCATATCGACAAGTTAAAATAAAAATTTATAAAGCTAATCATCTATTAATAGTTTTAATCATTGTAAATTTAAAATATTTTTGTTTGCTATCATGATCAAAAACACTAAAATTATCAAGAAAAATATAAATATTATTTATTGATATAAAGTTTTTAAAAAAAGGTTCGATATAGTTAGTGAATCTTTTCAAAAATATTGCTTAATTAAGCGTGAGAAATCACGCTTAACTTCTTTTTGATTTTATTTAACTTTCTTTTATTGATTAAACTTAGATAAGAAATCAAAGATAAAAATGTACAAGTTCCTAAAATAAGTGATAAAAATATAGGTGTATTAGCATTTAAAAGACTTACTAAAAATGCCATTACTCCTGCCATAGCAAATTGTGCTGCCCCTAAGAGTGCTGAAGCACTACCTGCATTTTGTTTTGATCTTGCCATAGCTAAAGTGGTGGTATTTGGCAGGATAAAACCCAAACTTGCTATGATTAAACATAAAGGAATTTCAAAAGCCCAAAAACCTAGATCAAAAGTTGCTCCTAAAATAAGTAAAAAAGTTAAAAAGGTAATCATCATAAGCGCTCTTGGTAAAACATAATAAGGCGAGAGTTTAAGAACTATCCTTGCGTTTATATTAGCACATACAACAAAACTTAAAGCATGAGCTCCAAAAAGGGCTGCGTATTGTTGAGGGCTGAGTTCAAAAACACGAGTAAAAACAAAAGATGAACCGGTTAAATAAGCAAAAAATCCTGCAAAAATTAAATTCCCACAAAGCAAATACACCACAAACCGACGATCTTTTAAGATTTTTTTGTAACTTTTTGCAACTTCTTTGTGATTAAATTTCTTACCTTGGGTGTTGAGGTTGCTTTCTTTTAAGGCAAAAATAACAAGTAAAAATAAAATAAAACCTAAGATAAATAATGTCAAAAATATACTACGCCAAGAAAAAAACTCAAGTAAAATTCCACCAAAAGTAGGGGAAAGCATAGGAGCTAAAGAAGTAAAAACCATCATCAAAGCATAAACCCCCGCTGCTTCTTTAAGCTCAAAAACATCATTTACTATAGCTCTTGCTACAACTACACCCACACAACCTCCCAAAGCTTCAAAAAAACGCAAAGCTATAAAAGCATGAATGGAATCAACTAAAACACAAGCAATACTTGAAGAAATAAAAAGAAAAAGTCCTATATACAAAGGTTTTTTTCTACCATATACATCACTTAATGGCCCATAAAAAAGCTGACCCAAAGAAAAGGCTATAAAAAAACTTGCAAGGGAAAGTTGAGTGTAAAAAGAATTTGTTTGAAAGCTTTTTTCTACTTCATTTAAAGCAGGTAAATACATATCAGTCGAAAGTGGTGCTATGGCAGATAAAAAGCCTAGTATGAAAATGAGTTTGAGTTTTTCAAAACCTTTTATTTGAGTGCGTTTTTGCATACAAAATCCTAAAATATTTTTACCATTGTATAGCAAAAAGTCTAAAATAAACAATAATTTACATTTTTTAAAGGCAAATAAGATAAAATTAAATTAAAAAACAATCAAGGAAAAGTTATGAATATGCCTTTTAGTGATGAGGAATTAATCGAACCTGTAAAAGCAAGTTTGGCTAAAACTATGCATATTTTAGAAAATGATGGTGGTGGGCTTGATTTTTTAGGGGTTAAAAATGGTGTGGTTTATGTGAAATTAACCGGAGCTTGTCATGGTTGTCCTTCAAGTGGAACGACTTTGAAATATGGCTTAGAAAAACAGCTTAAAATCGACATACACCCAGATATAACTATAGTAAATTTAGCAGGCGGGGAAAGCGAATTTGCAAAATTATAAAAAAATAGCCATAGAATGCTTTTATAAAAAAGATTTTAAAAACGCTAAGATGTATTTTTCTCTTGCTTATGAAAAGCGTAAAAATAAAAGACTCTTAACTTTTATCAACATTTGTGATTTAGCTTTAAAAAGCCCTGAAGAAGCCTTTGTGTTTTTTGAGTTTTTTATGCAAAATTATAAAAATACTAAAGTAGATAAAGATATTGAAAAACTCATTAGTCTTAGTCAAAGTGTGCAGTATGAAGAAGAAAGTGAAGACTTTGAGGGGTTGAGTTATCAAGATTTTTTACTTAGTGAAGCAAAAGTTGGGTTTAAACAAGCCTTAGAAAATGTTATAATATCAAATAAACTTATCATTAATGATAAAGAAGATTTTGTGGATTTTTTGGAAAAACTTTTAGAGCATGGTTATAAAGATATGCTTGTAGCTTATATGGAAGATGTTTCGGTACATTTTTATTCTAATTATAGATTTATCAAGCTTAGTGAGAAAATCAAGGAATTAAATTATGATAGTAAAGATTGAAAATACTTTCATTTGTGATAATTCTAATGAATGCGAAAAAGATTGTTTTTTCTTAAAAACTGCTCAAAATGAAAAATTTATCCATCAAGCTTTAGAAAAACAAGCAAAAATTATAAATATAGCTGAGTGTAAGAAACTTTTAAATATAGATGAAAATATAAAAATCATAGGCATTACAGGCACAAATGGCAAGACAACTACTGCAGGGGCTATTTACTCTATCTTGCTTGATTTAGGTTATAAATGTGCCTTGATGGGAACTAGGGGTAGTTTTATAAATGATAAAAATATCTCTCCAAAAGGCTTAACCACTGCTCCTATTTTGCAAACTTTAGAGCTTTTATCTTTAGCAAGTAAGGAAAAATGTGAATTTTTAATTATGGAAGTAAGCTCACATGCTTTGGTACAAAACCGCATTGAAGGGCTTGAGTTTAAGGCTAAAATTTTTACTAATATCACTCAAGATCATTTAGATTTTCATGGAAACTTTCAAAACTACCAAGCGGCAAAAGAAAGTTTTTTTACTGATGAGTGTATGAAATTTATTAATAAAGACGCAAAAGCTATAAATTTTAATGTCAAAGGTGCTTTTACTTATGGAGTAGAAAATCCAAGTTATTATCATATCAAAGCTTATGCTTTAAAAAATGGCATTGAAGCTGTGGTAAATTTTGGCAAAGAAACTTTTATGATTGACTCTTCTTTGGTGGGGCTTTTTAATCTTTATAATCTTTTGGCTGCAAGTGCTTGTGTGAATGAACTTGTCAAGCCAAATTTAAAAGAACTTGAAAAGGCCATTAGTAATTTTGGTGGCATTGAGGGTAGAATGCAAGTAGTTGCAAAAGATGTGATTGTGGATTTTGCTCATACGCCCGATGGTATAGAAAAAGTTTTAGATGCTTTAAAATATCGCGATTTGATTGTGGTTTTTGGAGCAGGGGGAGATAGGGATAAAACTAAGCGCCCATTAATGGCTAAAATCGCCAAACATTATGCTAAAAAACTCATCATCACAAGTGATAATCCACGTTCAGAAGAGCCTATGGATATCATTAATGATATTTTAAGTGGTATAGAAAAAGATGAGAGTGTTTTTATAGAATGTGATAGAAAAGAAGCAATAAAAAAAGCATTAGAGCTTAAAACTAAAAATGATTTTGTAGTGATTTTGGGTAAGGGCGATGAGACTTATCAAGAGATTAAAGGAGTAAAATATCCTTTTAATGATAAAGAAGTGGTATTAGAGATATTAAAAGAAGGAAAATAAATGTTTGAAAATATGGATTTTTCTAAAATGGGTGAGCTTTTAACTAAGGCTCAAGAAAAAGCAAATGAATTAGAGCAGGAAGCTTTAAAAAAAGAATTTAGCGCAAAAAGTGGCGGTGGTTTAGTAAAAGTTAGCGCTAATGGAAAAGGTGAAATCATCGATATAAATATTGATGATTCTTTGCTTGAAGATAAAGAATCTATGCAAATTTTATTAATCGCAGCGATTAATGATGTGATGAAAATGGTAGAACAAAATAAAAAATCAATGGCTAGTAATTTATTTAGCGGAATGGGAATGCTATGAGAATTTTACTTTGTATTTTGGGTATAACTGGTGTACTTTTTGCTGTGCCAAGACCGACTTTTAATGATTTTTTGGGTTGTTATGAAAAAAACAAAGCTAGTATGTTAATTTATGAAGGCTTACCTGCTTTTGCTTTAAATGAAAACACCCTAGCAGTAGTTAAAACTAAAAATGCAAAATTAAACAGCTATACTAAATATGATCCTTTTTTAAATTTATATTTAGTAAAAACTGATTTTAGTTTAATTCCAGCGCCTATGGGAAATGAAGAAGAATTAACACGCAATAGCTGGGTGGGAATTTTAGATAATAATCAAAGTTATATAGGGCATTTGAAGTATTTTGGACAAAGTTTAACAGAGCGTGATCAACTTGATTTTACTTCTAAAATCGGAGAGCTTAACTCACCGTGTTGTAAAATGCTTGGTATAAGCTTAGAAGATGGTAAGCTTATAGGTAATCGCTATCTAAAACACTTTGCAAAATATCCTGATGTTTATTGGGGTGATATAGGTGTGGATTTTGATATGCGTGATGGTAAAATTTATGTAAAAAATGTACGTAAAAACGGACAATTTTTACTTAATGATGAGCTTGTGAGTGTAGATGGACAAGTTTATGATGATATAAGAAAATTAAATGAGAAAATTTTATTCGCTGATCGTGGTGCAACTTTGTATTTTAATATGCTAAGAGACAATAAAGATGTCAATATTTCTACGACAGTTTTTGATAAAGATTTGGGTATATTTGCTAAACCTAAAAAAGTAGTTCAAGCTAAGCCAACTTCTTTTTATAGCAATCTAGGATTGCGCGTAGATATGAAAATGAATATTACAGAGGTAACTCCAAATTCTAAAGCGCAAATGGCTGGATTTTTAAAAGGGGATAAAATTTTAAGAATTAATAATCAAAAAATCAACAATTTCAATGAGCTTCAAGCCATATTAACTCAAGCTAATACTTTTGATGTTTTAGTTTCAAGACAAGCAAGCAATATCCCTTCAGCGAAAAATAATGATTTTGAGCATTTTAATAAAGGATACTTTGACTTTTTTATAAGGCTAAATAAGTGATTTTAGAAAAATTCAAACAACATTTAGAGCAAAATTTTCCAAAAACTCAAAGCTTTCATCCATTTTTCAATGAGGCTTTAAAATGGATGCTAGAAGCTGGCGGGAAGCATTTTAGAGCCCAACTTCTTTTGGGTATAGTTAATGCTAAAAATCCTGCTTTGTTTGAAAAGGCTTTAAATGCGGCTTTGGCTTTGGAATTTATCCACACTTACTCTTTAATACATGATGATTTGCCTGCTATGGATAATGCTTCTTTGCGCAGAGGAAAGCAAACTTTACATAAAAAATATGATGAAACCACAGCTATTTTAGTAGGTGATGCTTTAAATACTCAAGCTTTTTTGCTACTTTCTAAACTTGATTTAAAAGAAAATGTTAGATTAAAACTCATAGAAACTTTAGCTTTTAATGCAGGGCTTAATGGTATGATCATTGGTCAGGCTATTGATTGTTATTTTGAAGATAAACCTTTAAATTTAGAACAAGTTGAGTTTTTGCATATCCATAAAACTGCAAGATTGATTGCAGCAGCTTTAAAAATGGGCTGTGAAATTTGTGAGTTAGATGAAAAAGAATGTGAGCAAATTTATGAAATAGGGCTTTTGATGGGATTAGTTTTTCAAATCAAAGATGACATTATCGATGCGACTTTAGATACCCAAGAAGCAGGTAAGCCAACCCATAATGATTTGCATAAAAATTCTTTTGTAAAACTTTTGGGTTTAGAAGGTGCTAAAAAGGCAAAAGATGATAAAATAGCTTTATGCGAAGAAAAAATGAAAAATTTAGATTCTAAGCTTGCTAATGAGCTTCAAATTTTGATTGATAAATATTTAAAAGGTTAAACAATGTTACAAAAACAAGCCAACACTATAAGATTTTTATGTGCGGATATGATACAAAAGGCAAATTCAGGCCATCCAGGCGCGCCTATGGGTTTAGCAGATATTATGAGTGTTTTAAGTACTCATTTAGTACATAATCCAAAAGATCCTACATGGTTAAACCGCGATAGATTAGTTTTTTCAGGCGGTCATGCTAGTGCTTTACTTTATAGCTTTTTGCATTTGAGTGGTTATGATGTAAGTTTAGAGGATTTAAAAAACTTCCGTCAATTACACTCTAAAACTCCAGGTCATCCTGAAATTTTTACCCCAGGTGTTGAAATCGCCACAGGGCCTTTAGGACAAGGCATTGCAAATGCGGTTGGTTTTGCTATGGCGGCTAAAAAGGCGAGTTTACTTTTGGGTGAGGATATTATCAATCACAAAGTATATTGTTTGTGTGGTGATGGGGATTTACAAGAAGGAATTTCTTATGAGGCTTGTTCTTTAGCAGGACTTCATAAACTTGATAATTTAATCATCATTTATGATAGTAATAATATTTCAATCGAAGGTGATGTGGCTATTGCCTTTAATGAAAATGCAAAAGAGCGTTTTAGAGCGCAAAATTTTGAAGTACTTGAGATAGATGGGCATGATTTTGAACAAATTGATTTAGCATTAAAAACAGCTAAAGAAAGCAAAAAGCCTTGTTTAATTATCGCTCATACTACCATAGCTAAAGGAGCTTTGGAGCTTGAAGGAAGTCATCATTCTCACGGAGCGCCTTTGGGTGAAGAGCTTATTAAAAAAGCAAAAGAGGCTTTAGGTTTTGATCCACAAAAAACTTTTGAAATTCCAGAAGAAGTTAAAATTCGCTTTAATGCCGCAATAGAGCTTGGAGATTTAGCACAAGCTAAGTGGAATCAAAAAGTGCAAAATTTAAATGCAGAAAAACAAGCTTTATTAAAAGAGCTTTTAGAGCCTGATTTTTCAAAAATACAATTTCCTGATTTTAAAGGAAAAGATCTAGCCACTAGAGATAGCAATGGTATGATTTTAAATGCTATTGCTAAAGCTTTACCGGGATTTTTAGGTGGTAGTGCAGATTTAGGTCCATCAAATAAAACCGAGCTTAAAGATATGGGGGATTTTCCAAATGGAAAAAATATCCACTATGGTATAAGAGAGCATGCAATGGCTGCTATATCAAATGCTTTTGCTAGATATGGTTTGTTTTTGCCTTATTGTGCTACCTTTTTTATATTTAGTGAGTATTTAAAACCTGCTGCAAGAATAGCAGCTTTGATGAGGGTTAAACACTTTTTCATCTTTACTCATGATAGCATAGGGGTTGGCGAAGATGGCCCAACACACCAACCTATAGAGCAACTTAGTACTTTTAGAGCTATGCCAAATTCATTGACATTTAGAGTAGCTGATGGGGTTGAAAATGTAAAAGCATGGCAGATTGCACTTAAAACTAATATGCCAAGTGTTTTTGTTTTATCACGTCAAAAATTAAGCGCTTTAAGTGAGCCTGTTTTTGGAGATGTGGAAAATGGGGCTTATTTATTAGAAGAAAACGCAAATGCGCAATTTACACTTTTAGCAAGTGGTAGTGAAGTATCATTGTGTTTAAAAGTAGCTAAGATTTTAAAAGAAAAAGGTGTGATTGTTAATGTAGTTTCTATGCCTTGTTATGAGTTATTCATCGCTCAAGAAAAATCTTATAAAGAAAGAATTTTACAAGGTAAGGTTATAGGCGTGGAAGCTGCAAATTCAAATGAACTTTATAGAATTTGTGATGAGCTTTATGGCATAGAAAGTTTTGGTGAGAGTGGTAAAGATAAAGATGTATTTGAGCATTTTGGATTTAGTGAGGAAAAATTAAGCTCATATGTTTTAAGTTTATGTAATGAAAAATAAAATCATCAAAGATGTTAAAAATCAAGAATGCATTTTTAGCGTCTTTGGTATATGGGATAAAACTAGCGTAGGAAAATTAGAAAAATTAGATTTTCCTACTCAAAAAAATATTATTTTTGATTTTGCAAATTTAGATTTTATAGATACTGCTGGGATTAGGTATTTTCTAGCTTTAGAAAATGAACTTAAGCAAAAAGGTTTTGAGCTTAGTAGAGTAAATCTTAAAAGCGAGCATGCTAAACTTTTTGAACTTTGTCAAAAACACTATAAAAGTTTTCATAATACTCATGAAAATAAAAAAACAATCAAAGATTTTTTTGAAAATTTAGGAAAAAAGGTTGTTGAATCTTTTACGCTTTTGGTACAGTTTTTAAATTTCATAGGGCTTATCATTTATACTTGTTTTAAAACACTTTTAAACCCTAAAAAACTTCGTTTTAGGGCGTTTTTATATCATGTAGAAAATAGTGCTATTAATGCTTTGCCTATTATTATGCTAACCTCATTACTTGTAGGTGTGGTGCTTGCTTATCAAGCTGCGTATCAACTTGCACAATTTGGAGCTAATATTTACATTGTTGATTTAATGGGAATTTCTGCTACTAGAGAACTTGCGCCATTAATTAGTGCTATTGTTATAGCTGGTAGGAGTGCAAGTTCTTATACAGCTCAAATTGGAGTAATGAAGCTCACTGATGAAATTGATGCGATGAAAACTATGGGTTTTAAAGAAAGTGAATTTATCATTTTACCTAGAGTTTTAGCCTTAGCACTTGCTATGCCTTTAGTGGTAATAGTGGCGGATATTTTAAGCATTATAGGTGGAATTGTAGTTGCTTGGTTTAGTTTAGAAATTAGTGCGAGTGAGTTTATGAGTCGCTTTAAAGAAGCAGTGGAGTTAAAACATATCATCATAGGACTTATAAAAGCGCCTATTTTTGGGTTTTTGATTGCTTCTATTGCTTGTTTTAGAGGATTTTTTGTGCAAAAAACCACCGAAAGTATAGGTGTTTATACGACAAAAAGTGTTGTAAATGCTATTTTTTGGGTGATAGCTTTTGATGCGATTTTTTCTGTATTTTTAACAAAGGCTGGATTTTGATTATAAAGGCAAAAAATATCAGCACTTATTTTGGAAGTAAATGTGTGCATGAGGATATTAGTTTTGAAGTACAAGATAATGAAATTTTTGGCATTTTAGGTGGTAGTGGTAGTGGTAAATCTGTACTTTTAAGACAAATGTTAATGCTTGAGCATTTTGATAAGGGAGAGTATGAAATTTTAGGCAAGAGATTAAAAAATATAAGTGATGAAGATGCTTTATTTTTACAAAAACAATGGGGTGTTGTTTTTCAATATGGGGCATTATTTAGCTTTTTTAATATACTTGAAAACATTAGCATACCTTTAGTTGAATATACAAAGCTTAATAAAAATGATATCAAAGAAATAGCCATGATGAAGCTTAAGATGGTAGGGCTTGATGAGAGTGTGGCTAAGCTTTATCCAAGTGAATTAAGCGGAGGTATGAAAAAAAGAGTGGCCATAGCTAGAGCTTTGGCACTTGATTCTAAATTGCTTTTTTTAGATGAGCCAACTTCAGGGCTTGATCCTTATAGTTCAAGAGAATTTGATGAGTTGCTTTTGAGTTTAAAACAAAGCTTTAAATTATGTGTGGTTTTAATTACTCATGATAAAGAGAGTATGAAAAATGTATTAAATCGCTTTTTGATTATAGAGAATAAAAAAGTTGGTTTTTTGGGAAATGTTGAGGCCTTGCAAGAGCAAAATCCAAGACTTTATGAGAGGTTTATGCAATAATGGAAAATAAAGCAAATTATATTTTGATCGGAATTTTTGTTAGTATATTATTTTTTATTAGCTTGTTTTTTATAGTGTGGTATGGGAATTTAAAAGATGAAAAATCTTTTAAATATTATGAAATTTATATGGAAGAATCGGTTGCAGGGCTTAGCGTCAAAGCTCCGGTTAAATTTTTAGGAGTGGATGTTGGAAGTGTTGAAAATATCAGCATAGATAGTTCAAGTAATCAACTAAGAGTGAAAATCTTAGTCAAGCTTGATTCTAATTTAGCGGTTAAAACAGATACTTATGCAAGCTTACAAATTCAAGGTATAACAGGATTTAAGTTTATTCAGCTTGCAGGAGGTAGTGAGGAAGCTAGTGTTTTAAAAGCAGATGGTGATGTATATCCTATTATAAAATCAAAAGAAAGTTTTTTTGCAAGCATAGATAAACAAACGTCAAATTTATTAGAATTAATTACTAGTTCAAAAATAAAACTAGAAAGTCTCTTAAGTGATAAAAATTTAAAAAACATAGAGCGTATTTTACAAAATACATCCGAGTTTTCTGTGTATTTAAATACTAAAGCACCAGTATTTTTGGAAAATTTAAATAAAACAAGCTCTAAACTTGGTAAAAGTTCAGATGATTTTTCAAATTTTTTAAATAATGCCAATGGCCAACTTAATGAGCTTAATAAAAGTAGAATGCTTTTAAATGAAAATCTAGATATTTTAAGAGTTTTGTTTTTAGATTTTACACAATTATTAAAAAATTTAAAGCAAAATCCTTCAGATGTGATTTATAAAGATAAAGTTATTCAATATGCTCCAGGAGAATAAAATGAAATTTTTATATATTAGTTTAATAGCTATTTTTTTTAGTGCTTGTTCTTTGATTAGTCCAAATCAAACTTTGCCTGCAAATAAATATTTTAGCATTAATTTAGAAAAGCTAGAGCAAAGTCAAAATAAAGTAAAAAATTCTACCATCATGGTTTCTTTACCTAAGGGCTTATCTTATACTAATGAAATTTTTTATAAAAAAAATCATATTGTTAATGCTTATGCTTATCATTTTTGGAAAGAAAATCCTGCTTTGATGATTAAAACTTTTTTGGAATTTCATTTGCAAGATTTAGGAGTATTTAAAGCGGTTTTAAACCAAGATAGTCTAGCTAGTGCTGATTATGTTTTAGAAAGCAAAGTAGATGTATTAGAGCAAGATTTTAGCGATGAGGTGCATTCTAAAATAAAATTAGGCATTAATTTAAATTTGGTGCAAATAAACACTAAAAAACTTATAGCAAGTAAGTATTTTTACTACGAAAAAGAATTAAATGATAATAATCCTCAAATTTTAATCCAAAATTATGATGAGGTTTTTTTACTTTTTGCTAAAGATTTTAGAGTTTGGGTAGATCAAAATTTGGAATAAAAAATGCTTTTCTTGTTGTAGCAATAACAAGGAAGGTGTATTATGAGAGATGAATTAGAAATCTTACAAAAGCATTTAGGACAAGTAGGTTCAAATATAGATGGTGCAAATTTAAAGCATCAAACACAAAAATTTAGCGAAGATATTACCGATGCAAATGATTTTGTTGGTGCTTTGCAAATTTTAGATTCTTCGTTGAAAAAAATTTCAAAACTTTTAGAAGATAAAAATTATGAAGATGTGCAAGATAAAGTATTAATCGCAAGTGAAAGTTTAAAAATAGTAGATAATTGCTCGTTTTTAGGAAATGCTTTATTTGATAATAATTATAATGTAAATGTAGGCTCAAAGGCTTTTGCTTTTGAAATTTACAACCCTTTAAAAATTTTAGAAACTAGTGATTATGAGGGTATGAAAGCTTATATAATAGATAAAAGAGAAGAAATAGCTTCTATGCTTAGTGAGCTTGCAGTGGCTATTGCTACTTATAGTCCTAGTCAAAGTTTTGGCGGGTCAAGCCATGATTTTATGAATGATTTAGATTTTACTAAGCTTTTTAAATAATACTAAAGGCAAAAAGCCTTTAGTATGTGTATTATTTAATAACTCCACAAGCCATTCTAGCGCCACCACCGCCAAGCGCTGCAGGATGATCACTATGATTATCTCCTCCAAAATGTATCATTAAAGAGTGATTTTTAAGCTCATCAAGAGTTTTGATTTTTGGTGCTAATACAGGATTAGTTGCTTTGCCATCTTTTTCTACGTAAAGTGGCGGTAAATCACCTCTGTGGCCTTTATCATCCCATGGACTTGAGTGTGCGTCAGTTTTTTCAGGATCCCAGTGACCACCAGCTTTCATACCTAAACCCTTATCAGTTGCTCCGCAATCAGCGTTTGCATGAATATGAAAACCATGAATTCCACTTTCTAAACCTTGAAGATTTGGGTAAAACGCTACCCCATAAGGAGTTTGTACTGCTACTACTTCACCTGCGTTTTTGTTGGCATTTTTATCAAGAATTTCCATTTTGATAACTAAATGATCTTTTTGTGCTTTTGGATCAAAATTTTCCAAATTTGCCCCAATTAAAAAACCTGATGCTAGTAAAGATCCTAGAATTATTTTTTTCATTTTCTCTCCTTTTGTTAAAAATTATTTTATTGTAACATATATTATTAATAAAAAGTATTTTTTGATAAAATAAAAATAATATAGAAGTAAAAATGAGGGTTTAAGCAAAACTTTTAAGCCTTTTGGCTTAAAAGTCAAATAATTCTCCAAGCCAACTTTCTTTTTTCTTATATTTATAACCACTATTGTGATGATAGTTTGCTTGTTGGTTGTAATTTGGTTGTTGAGATTGTTGTGGCGTGCTTTGAGATGTACTTCTTTCTATGATTTTATCAAGTTCACCACGATCAAGCCAAACACCACGGCATTTTGGACAATAATCAATCTCAACTCCATTTCTTTCACTCATTAATAAAGCTGTATTTGCACAAACTGGGCAATTCATATTTATCCTTTATAAAAAATTTCATTAAAGTATATAGGCTTAAAGTAAATTATGAGTTTAAATCCCAATCAATAGGACTTTTGCCAAGTTTTAATAAAATTTCATTGCTTTTTGAAAAATGTTTACAACCTAAAAAAGCATTCCTTGCTAAAGGTGATGGATGTGCTGCTTCTAGGATAAAGTGTTTTTGAGGGTTGATTAAAACTTTTTTATTTTTAGCATAATTTCCCCAAAGCAAAAACACTAATCCCTCTTTTTCATCGCTAAGTTTTGATATAACTGCATCGGTAAATTTTTGCCAGCCAAAATGTGCATGTGAAGCAGGTTTGTTTGCTTCTACACTTAAGATAGAGTTTAAAAGTAAAATTCCTTGTTTAGCCCATTTGCTTAAATCACCATGCTTTGCTATAGGAATGTTTAAATCATCTTGTAATTCTTTGTAGATATTAAGCAAAGATGGAGGAATTCTAACTCCTATTGGCACACTAAAGCTCAAACCCATAGCTTGATTTGGGTTGTGATAAGGATCTTGTCCTAAAAGTATGATTTTTAAATCCTGTAAAGGAGCTAGGTTAAATGCATTAAAGATTAAATTTGCTGGCGGATATATAGTTTTTCCTTCGCTTAATGCATTGATATAATTAGTTTTTATCTCTAAAAAATAAGGTTTTAAAAACTCATCTTTTAAAAATTCTTTCCAAGTTTGTTCCATTTTTATTTTTTCTAAACAAATATCCATTTTTATCCTTACCAAGAAAGTATAAACTCACTTCCTTCATTTTCTTTGCTTAAAACTTTAATGTTGATATTGTTTTTATCAGCTATTTGCTTGACTAAGTTTAAACCTATGCCAAAGCCACCTTGATCTTGATTAAAGCGTTTATAGCGTGTAAAAATTTGAGCTATTTCCTTAGTACTCATACCTTGACCTTCATCTTTAATGCTAAGTGTTTTTTCTTTTAAGTAAATATAGATTTTTTTATGAGCATTGGTGTATTTTATGGCATTGCTTAAAAGATTATCGATTAAAATTTGCATTTCTTCTTTATTAGCATAAAAGTTTTGCTCTAAAAGATTTTTTTCAATGATGAGATTTTTTTGCGTGATTAAAGTTTCAAAGTATTCTAACCTTTGTTCCAAAAGCTCTTTTAAATTGATATCTTCTTTTGTATTTTCTTTTTGCAAGAAAAAATTCAAGGCTATGAGATTTTGATAGATGTGGTTTAAATTTTTACTTGCTAGTTTGATATGATTTAGTTTTTTTATGTTATTTGGATTTAAATTTGTATCATCAAATTTTTTAATACTAGCTAAAATCACACTTAAAGGCGTATTAATTTCGTGCGTGGTATCTTTGATAAAATCATTAAGTGCTTTAAATTGTTCTTTGATATTTTTAAAGACAAGTAAGATGAGTATGTAAGCAACCACAGCAAGCAACAAAATACACATAAGAGTATAAAAAATAGTTTTTAATTTTAATTTCCAAAGCTCATGGGAAAAATCATTGATGTCTAGATTATTATAATTATCTTTGCGGTATTGTTCTTTTTTAAAACCAAGATCATCAGTTTCTATAATGATATGAATATTTTTATGTCTTAAGAAATGAGAATGGTGTTTTGGTTTTTTTAGATTACTTGTGTCTATATAGGTGTTGAGATTTCTAATCCTTGAAAAATCTATAAATAATCTTTTGTTTTCATTGTAAATAAAATCATTTTTTTTAAGTTGTGTTAATATTTTTAAAGCATCAAAAGTTAAATTGCTAAAAATAACTTGGTTATTTGCGATAATGGCAAATTGAGTGTTGAGTCTTTTGGATATATAGGAAAAATCTTCTTGATTTAAATATGTTCTATCGTGTCTTGCTTCGATGATATTTTGCAAAATATAATTATAGTGAGTGTATGAATGTGTTATTTGATTTAATCGTATGTAGTTTGCTTCTTTTTGATAAAAAGTGATAAAAAAAATTGTTAGAAATACACCACTTGTGATGATATAAAGGGCTAGAATTTTAAAAATAGTATTATTAAAATTTTCACTTTTCATTTTCTAGCCTTATGGCATAGCCTATGTTTCTTTGATTGATAATAAGGTCTTTGCCAAGAATTTTTCTTAAATTTTTTACATAAACTCTAAGGCTCATAATTACTGGCTCTTCATCCAAACTCCAAATTTCATCAAAAATGGTTTCTATGCTTACAAAGTGTGGGCGTTTTTTTAAAAGCAAGGCTAAGAGCTCTTTTTCTTTGTTGGTAAGATTGATGATTGTTTTATTTTGATAAAGAGTTTTATTAAGCGGATCAAAAGAAATGTTTTTTGAAGAGCTAAGCAAAATCAAATCTTCTTTTTGGTGGCTAAAATTTCTTTTAATGATATTTTTAACACGGATAATTAATTCATCTATGTCAAAAGGTTTTTTAACATAATCATCACAACCTGACAAAAATCCTTGTTTTACATCATCAAGCATAGATAAAGAAGTTAAAAATATAGCAGGGGTGTTTTTAGCACTTTCTCTTAATTCTTTTAAAACTTCAAAACCATTGCCTTTTGGAACTTTAACATCAAAAATCCAAAGATCAAAATTTTCTTCATAAGCTTTTTCTAGTGCCTCTTGTGCATCATACACACAAGAGACTTTAAAGCCCTCATCGCTTAAGGCTTCATCTATAATTTCATTTAAACTTAAATCGTCTTCTAAGAGCAGAATTTTTGCTGCCATTTTATCTCATCGGACAATTTGCATGGTGCGCTCTTAAACCATGATGATTTTTATGGGAATGGGTGTTATTGTAATGGTGCAAATTTAACTCTCTTATTTCTTTGCCACTCATTTCATCGGTTAGTTTTTGCATATCTTCTTGAACGATAACTCTTCTTTGGTTTCTTTCTTGAGTAGAAAGTTTAGAGATGTTTTCGTGTAAATTAGCTCTAAATTGTTGATGAAAATCTTTTGCATCTTTGTATTTCATTTCATTCATTCTTTTTTTCATCTCAATAACCAAATCAGCTTGATCTTGCGCTTTTACACTTTTTGCAAGATTTAAAATCTCATCATTACTTTTTTTAGAAAAATCAGCTCCTAGGGCAAATGAAGCAGCCAAAGAACCCACGATAAATAAACTTACAATTTTTTTCATTGTTTCTCCTTTAAATTAATGATGAGAAATTATAAAAGCTCAAAATAAAGCCAAAATGAAATTTATTGACAAATAAAAAGCACATTAGCTCTTAAATTTTGTTTTTCACTTTTAATAATAGGCAATACAACACTATCTGCACTAGCTGCTAAACTTGGAGCATTGTGTTTGATGTTGCAACTATCAAAATGAATGTTTTTTATCACGCAAGTTTTTGCCAAAGTTTTAGAATAATATTGAGCCTTTTCAAAAGCTTTTTTAAATGCAAGATCATATAAATCTTCTTTATTTGCTTCTAAAATAGCCTCATCAAAACCAGCTTGCAAAGCTTTGGTGTTAAAAGAAATTAAAGTATTAGTAGCACTAATATTTTCTATATCTTTTATAAGATTTTCATAGTCTTTGTTTTTGTTTTGTGGAATTTGACAAGTAAAATTAGAGTGCAATCTGTATCCATTAAGTGTTTTTACCCCTTGGTAATAATTATAATTTGGCTCTAAAGTATAACTTCCACCTTTGCAATAATTTTCTTTAGCAATACGATCTGAGATTTCTTTGAAAGTTTTAGCAATATGATTTTTTTCATCACTAGAAACAATGGTTTTTTTACTAAGTTCTTCACTCGCACTAAAATTTAAAGTAGCATTAAAGATATTTGGCATGATTTCATTAGATACTTCTATGTTTCTTGAAAATTCTATATTTTGTTTATTGTGATTTTTTAAGCCTAAAAATTCAGTGTTAAAAACCACTCCTAGTACAAATAATACTAAACAAAGTAGTCCTAAGCCTAAGCCTTTTAAAAAACTTTTCATTTTTGCTCCTTTTTAAAAATATTTTTTTATTTTAACATAAAGCCTTTAAGAATAGATTGTATAATTTTTTTAAAAATAAAGAAAGTCTTAATGCAAAAAATTCATAAAAGTATTTTAAAATGGTATGAACAAAATGGCAGGAAAAACCTTCCTTGGCGTATTTTACACGAAGAGTATAGAAAATATGGTAGCGAGAATGATTTAAAAAAACTAAAAAATATTGATATTGCTTATGCTGTTTATGTTAGTGAGATTATGCTTCAGCAAACTCAGGTAAAAAGTGTTTTGCAAAATTATTATTTTCAGTTTTTAGTTAAATTTCCTTCTTTAAAAGCACTTTCTATGGCAAGTGAAGATGAGGTTTTAAAAGCTTGGCAAGGACTTGGGTATTATACTAGAGCTAGAAATATGCACAAATGCGCAAAAATTTGCGTGCAAGAATTTGATGCAAAATTACCATTTAATACTAAAGAGCTTCAAAAACTTCCTGGTATTGGAGAATATACAGCTGGCGCTATAGCTTGCTTTGGTTTTTTGCAAGCTAAGTCTTTTGTGGACGCAAATATTAAAAGAGTTTTGAGTAGATTTTATAGTTTGCAAAATCCAAATTCTAAACTTTTAATACAAAAGGCAAAAGAATTTTTAAACTATGACAATGCATTTGATCATAACCAAGCTTTGTTAGATATAGGGGCTTTGGTTTGCTTGCCTAAAAATGCAAAATGTGAAATTTGTCCTTTAAAAGACTTTTGTAGTGGAAAAAATGAATATGAAAAATTCAACCCAACTAAAAAAATTCAATACGAAAATACTATTTTAAAAATACTTATAGTACAAAAAAAAGAGCAGTTTTTACTCATTAAGAGTCAAGAAAAGTTGTATTTTAATTTATATAATTTTTTAGAATATAAAAATCAAAAAAAAGCAAAATTTATAGGAGAATTTAAACATTCTTATACTAAATATAAAATCAATGCTATGGTGTATTTTTTAAAAGATGATGATTTTGAAGATTTAAAAGCAAAAGCGTTTTCTTATAAAGATTTAGAGCATCTTGCTCTTTCAAAACTTGCTCTAAAAACACTTGAGCTTTTTAAAAAGAGTGATTATGCATTTTGAGAAAATTTATATAGAATTAAGTGATATTTGCGGGTTAAAATGTGATTTTTGTCCTAGCCAAAAAGCTCAAAGAAAACAAATGAGCCTTGAAAATTTTGAAAAAATTTGCAAAAGTGTGCATAATCATGCCAAGCTTTTTACTTTTCACGTGCTTGGAGATCCTTTAAGGATTTTAAATTTAACGGAGTATCTAAAAATAGCTTTAAAATTTAATATGCAAATAGAGCTTACTACAAGTGGGTTTTATTTTGATGATGAGAAGATAAAACTCATTTTAGATTCTAAAAACGTGCGACAAATCAATATTTCCTTAGGTGCTTTTTTATCTCAAAGCAAAATGAGTTTAAAAGAATATTTTGAACCTATTTTGAAACTTATTTTTTTACACTTGGAAAATAAAAATAATTCTTTTATCAACTTAAGACTTTGGAATTTAGATAAAAATTTCAATCCACCTTTAGAAAATAAGAAAATTTATGATTTTTTAGAGCAAATTTTTAAAATAAAAATTCAAAAGCAAAAAGTTAAAAATCGCTTAGAAAGGCATATTATCTTACACCAAGCTAGACTTTTTAAATGGCCTTCTTTGAAAGATGAGATTATTAGAGAGAATGGATATTGTCATGCTTTAAATGGGCAAATTGCTATTTTAAGTGATGGGACTTTAGTACCTTGTTGTTTGGATACTAAAGGGGATATAAAACTTGGAAATTGCTTTGAAAAAGATCTTAATGAGCTTTTAAATTCCTCTTTATATATAGAACTAAAAGAAGGTTTTAAACAAGGAATTTTAAAAGCCGAGCTTTGTAAAAGGTGTGAGTTTTTAGAGGCTAAAAACCTAAATTAATTTCATCTTCATCATTGATTTGATGATTTGTATCCAAGTCTTGTTTTGTTTCTTCTTGATTGTCTTTAGAATGTTTAAAAATATCTTCAGTAATTTTTGTAGCAATACCTCTAAGAGCTTTTTGTTTGCTTGAACTACTTGTAGAGCTCATTTTAAACTCTAAAGTATTAGAAGATTTGCTTTCATTTGTAGCAAATTCTATTAAGCGATAATCAATGATAATATCATAAGATTGAGTGTTGTTTTCATTTTGTATTTGTTGTATTTTTGGGTTTAAAATGAGCAAAAAATCAGCTTCTAAAGTCTTATAAAGCTTTACAAGTTCTTCATCGCTTGAATTTTTAGAAAGCAAAAATTTTTCCTGATTATAAAGATCAAGATTTGTTTTATCTAAGATTTTAAATTTTTTATTCTGAAGTAAAACACTTAAAAGTTCTTGTTCAAATTTGGCTGAAAGTCCAGTTTTGATTCTATTAATGATGATTAGAGAGCTTTTGTTTTCAAGACTTTTGTCGCTATAAAGTTTTTTATAGATTAAAACTTTTGCATGAAATTCACTTTGATTTGTTTGAGTTAGAGACTTTATATCATAACTATTAAAAACACCATTACTAACAAAGTCAAGTTCTTCATCATAACCTATATTAAAATTTCCATTAAAATTAAATTCAAATTTTTTTAATTTGACTTGTTTTAAACCTTCTGTTTTTCCCAAGGCATCATTAATAGCGTTTTTAATCGCTTCACTTCTTGTATTTCCAAAGCCTTCTCCAAGGCTTTCTTTGTTTAAAACAGCCTGTGCTTGATAAGTACAAACAAGACTTAAAAAAAGTATAAGTAGTTTTTTTATCATAACTATTCTCTTTTTGTTTTTAAATAATAAAATAAATATTTTATTTTTATTTTAACATTATAAAGTTTAATCATATCTTGACTGCAAATTTTATACTCAAGATTAAATATCCAGAAAGTCTATAAAATTTTTATTATAAATTTAAAAAAATAAGTTATAATTTTTAATTTTAGAGAGGTGTCCGAGCGGTCGAAGGAGCACGCCTGGAACGCGTGTGTGGGGCAACTCACCGAGGGTTCGAATCCCTTCCTCTCTGCCACTATGCACTTTTGTTATACTGACTTCCTATGTAATCTTGTGATACATTTTGTGTGTATGATTTTATAGCTTTGGAATTTGAATTTGTTTTTTCCTCATTCTCATTTTCGCTTTTTTCATTTTGTGCTTTTAACTCTTCTGCCTTTATTTTAGCTTGTTCAGCGCGTGCGTCATTTTGCATTTGCATAGCATTAGCTGCTACTTTGTAATCTTGTGGGCTAGGATCAGCTGGTGCCATAGCTGCAGCAATTACTTGCATTGCATTTGCTATAGTTTCTTCAGGAGTATTACCTTTTTGCATTCTTATAGGCACTTCCCCTTCGACTGCATACATTTTATTATCAGGACCTCTTGTATAGCCAAAGCTCGCAGCACCAGCTAAAGCTCCGCCAGCCGCTTGATGGGCTGCTTCATGAGCTCTTACTTCTCTGTCGATTTTTTCAAGTTCTTGTACTTGTTTTACCTCTTCAGCGCTTAAGTCTTTACCGTTGACTTTTTGAGTTTTTTCTTCTTTTTCTTGATTGTTTTTATTTTCTTTTGTTTGCTGTGGATTTTCTTTTTCAGATATATTTTCTTTGATTTCTTCTTTGTCTTTGTTTTGATAAGGATTTTGTGTATAAAAAGCATTGTTATAACTTGAGCTTATTTGCATAAAAATCCTTTCTAATATAATTTCATATTTTTATCACAAAAAAGTTGAAAAATTTATAAAATAAATGTTTTATAAAATGTTAAGCAAAATAAAGTATAATTTTAACTTCTTTTTTATGTCAGGGTAGCTCAGCTGGCTAGAGCGCTGGTCTCATAAGCCGGAGGTCGGGAGTTCAAGTCTCCCCCTTGACACCACTAGAGTGTTATTTTTGCAAATTAAATTAAGAAATTTATCAAAGAAAAGTATTTAAAAACACCCTTGTATATAAACAAAGGTGTGTAGAATGCTAGTGCCAATCTAAAATTTTAATTTTCTCTGTTGTATTATAGGAAATACCAGAGCCTTTTGTTCTATTTTTTATGTACCCATATTTTAGAGTGAAAAAATGATCCCCTATATCTTTAGCACTAACTCCTTTGAAGGTTACGCTTGCATGTCCGTTATCGTCTGCTTTTATATCTTGTGAGTAAGGAATTATATAGGCTGAAACAATAAATATATTGGTTTGTGGGCCACAATTTTCAAAATCTATAACAAATGGCATTCCTTCTATGACGCTTTTTTCCTGGCCTTTTGAATTGGGGTATATTACATTGGGTGTAAAATCATAAAATAATTTTTTAGAATCAGAATAGCCACTGCAATATACAAATTTAATTACAGGATCAATATACAAAGGAGTTTTAGATATTATAGTAACTGTTGCTATTCCTTGCTCGTTGAAAGTCTTATCTGATTCAACTATATTAGCATCTCCATAAACATCCCATTCTATTTTAGTATTTGGTTTTCCATCTTTTACAGTTAATGTTGTTTTTTCTCCAACCTTTCCTGTGATTAAATCAGGAGAATCTATAAATTTAGGAATATATTGATAAAGATAAAGTTGTACATTGACTGTATCCGTTTTGGCAAAGTCTTTATAATATTTAATTGAAAAACTTAAAGACTTGATATGATAATTATCAACTTTGTAAAATTCCAAAACAGCTTCACCTTTTTCATTTGTAACATAAGACATTTTTTTTGGAATCGCAGAATGTGGATCTATTATTTGTATTGAAGATTTTGGTTTTAATCCGCTTACCTTGATATTGAAATCTTTTTCATAATCGATGGTTTTTTCTTGTCCTTTAAAGCTAGGATATTCTATTTGAGGAGTATAAACATGATGTTTAAAAGCAATCGTCTTACTTATCTTTTGATTCATTGCTTCAGCACTAATAATTAATTGTTTTTCATAAGGAGATTTTGTATCAATCGTCATTGACGCCCAGCCATCTTTATCAAATTTATCATCCATTTTCCTTATAACACCATCTCCACTTAAACCCCATGATACTTTAACACCTTCTTTCCCACCATATAAAGGAATTTGTATTATAGTTGGACTTTCGATAACATCCGGAAGATTTCTAAAAAATAGTTTATACTCAAAAAACCTAATAGGATCTAATTTAAATTCTACTTTTTGTTCTCCAACATGCTCAACATAATAAAAACTTATATTGGTTTCTTTAACACTAAAATCACCAATACTACTAAACTCTAAAACAACTTCACCATTTTCATTAACATTAAAGCTGTCTTTTTTAGCTTTTACTCCATTACTTCCAGTAATTTTATCAATAGTGGAATTTGGTAATAAGCCACTTACTTTAATACTAAAATCATCTATATAATCTATA
>NZ_JAKMSR010000006.1:0-129333 GCF_025772765.1 Campylobacter sp. CNRCH_2015_0814
GCTAGCTTTAAAAATCCTTTAAAGTTGTGGATGTTACCATATAAAATATTTATATGTGTAAAAATACATAAAAGAGGTTGATGATATATGCAAATAGGTTTTTACCCGGAATTTAAAAATGAAGAAGATTTTGTAGACATTATCTCAAGAGCTATTTGGTATTTGTGGCCATTAGAAGAATTTATTGAAAAAATTTATCTATGTGTTAATTTTGATTTTGATAACAGAATGATATTGAATAAATTTCCAAAGTATCTAGATTTATCTATATTAAAATATTTAGATAAAATTCCTAGAAAAAAAATTGTTTTATATAAAAAAATACACAATAATTATTTTGAAAATTTACAATATGTTTTTCTTATAAATGAAGAATATCGTGAAGAATTATTAAATATTAAAAAAGAATCAAATCTGAATTTTGAAATAATAAGAGTTGATCATAATAATTTATCATATGGAGATTCTTTTTATTTGAGGTTCGCAGAAAAAATTCCTAAATTATATTCAAAATATAAAAAAATCTCAAAAAATAAAATTTTTGAGTTATTAGAAGGATTGAAAACACAAAAGATATATTTATTCGGTACAGGGCCTAATTTCAGTTATAGTGAAAAATATAACTATGAAGATGGATGTGTAATTGCATGCAATAGTATGGTGGTCAACCAAGATGTTATAAAAAAATTGAAGCCTAAGATTTTTGTTATAGCAGATCCAATTTTTCACGCAGGGCCTTCAAGTTATGCTGGTAAATTTAGAGAGTCATTAATTAGCGTTTTTGATTTAAATCCTTGTCCTATTGTAGTACCTTTAAGAGATTACCATATATATAGCACCTATTTACCTGATTATATGATAGATTTTTTAGTGCCTATTTTCTTTAAAATACCAAGTGAAGATAGTAGCCCATTTTATTTTAATATTTTTGATTCTTTGGAAGTTAAAACAACAAATAATATTCTTACCTTATTTCAACTTCCTTTGGCTACGAGTTTAGGGGAGGAAATATATATTACTGGTTGTGACGGACGTCCGATAAAAAATAATTCTTATTTTTGGAGTCATAATAAAGAAGTGCAAATAAATGATAAAATGCAAGATATTAAAATAGCCCATAAGGGTTTTTTTGATATAAAATATGATGATTATTATAACAAGCATATTAATTTTCTTTCTCAATTTTTTGAATTGGCAGAAAAAAATAAAAAAAGAATTTTTAGTTTAACTCCATCTTATATTAAACCTTTACAAGATAGAATTGTAGATAATATCATAATGATAGATTGGTATAAAAAAAGAGAATGTGAATTATCGATTATTATTCCTGTGTATAATGTTGAAAAATTTATTGAAAAATGCATTAAATCTATAGAGAATACTTGTTATTTAGATTATGAAATACTAGCAATAGATGATTTTTCAGATGATTCTAGTTTGCAATTGTTGATGAAAATGGCACGGTCAAACAAAAGAATAAAAATTTATCAAAATTTTGGAAAAAAAGGAGTATCTGGAGCAAGAAATACAGGAATTAAATTATCTTCTGGAAGAGCGGTTTGTTTTTTAGATGCAGATGACACTGTATTGGGTAATTCATTGAATATTCGTTATAGTATTCTTATGCGTGATGAAGAAACAAAGATTGTTCATGGAATAATACAATTTATTGATGAAGATGATAATTATCTAGGTATAGAATATGGTAAAAGATCTACGGTGACCGTTAAAGATTGTATTTATGGAAACCCTATCTCATTTAATACAATGATGCTAAAAAGAGATGTGATAAAATTATTACATTTTGATGAGCAAAGTTCAAATGGTGAAGATTGGTTGGCTAATTTTAATTTGCTTAAGAATAATTTAAATTCAAAATTTGTTTACGATTCAATTTCAACCTATCGAGTGCATTCTGAATCTACGGTTCTTAAAAACTATGAATTACATGAAAATAATTTATTAGCAATAGTAGATAAAATATTTTCCGATGATATAATAAAGTCTATGATTGATGAAAATAAAAAAGAGGATATAAAATCAAAAATTATTCGTATGAGAAGTATATCTAGTTTTTTTATGCTTTTTTTTAAATGTGATTTTTATACTTGGAAAGATTTTTTGGAAAATACCAATTACACAGATATTTTTTATGATAAGACAATTGATTTTATTGAAAAAATGAGAGTTTCCTTTATTAGAACTTTCAAAATACATGTTTTAAAAACTAGTGATATTTTGTCTAATGATAGTCTTTTTTTAGATAAATTTGTTTTATTAAAGCAAAGATACCCAAATAGTAAAATTGTTTTAGATATTGATAGTATTATAGGGTTTAATTTGGATAATACGCAGGCAATAAGGAAAGCTAATTTGTGTTTTAGTCAAAAGGATTATTTTGGAGCACTAGAGAATTATAAAAAAGTAGATATTTCATTAAGAAAGTATATTGATATAAATATTGCTTTATGTCATATTTTAAAGGAAAAATGTGAAAATTAATGCTTTGTTGCCAATGAAAGGGAACTCAGAAAGAGTTAAAAATAAAAATATGAGAGAATTTGATGGTTTTCCTTTGTATCATGCTATTGTGAAATCTTTATTGAAATCTAATTATATTGATAAAATACTTATTAATACCGATAGTGATATTATAGCTTTTGATGCTAAAAAAAATTTTAGGGATAAGGTTGTAATCATTAAAAGACCTAAAGAAATTCAAGGTGATTTTGTATCTATGAATAACATTATAGCTTATGATTTAACCCAATGTAATGGTGAATATTTTTTACAAACGCATAGTACAAATCCTTTATTAAAAACATCAACTATTGATATAGCTATTAAAAAGTTTTTTGATGGTTTAGATTTGTATGATAGTCTATTTAGTGTTACAAAAGTACAGACTAGATTTTATGATAAGAATGCAAAGGCTATAAATCACAATCCAAATGAGCTTTTAAGAACACAGGATTTAGAACCTATGTACGAAGAAAATTCTAACTTTTATATTTTTTCTAAAGAATCTTTTAGTTTGGCTGGTAAAAAAAGAATTGGTTTGAAACCGCAGATATTTCCTATGAATAAACTTGAGGCTGTTGATATAGATAATCCTGAAGATTTTACCCTAGCAGAATTGTTATATAAAAATAGGGATATAATATGAATTTAAAAGAAAAATTGCAAAATAATGAACTAACTATAGGTAGCTGGATAAGTATAGGTCATCCTTGTATTGCTGAGCTTATGTCAAATGCAGGTTTTGAATGGCTTGTAATAGATTTTGAGCATACATCGATGAATTACGAAACGGTGCAAAATTTAATAATTACTATTCAATCTAAAAAGATTAAAGCATTAGTTAGGGTGAGTAAAAATGAAGAGGTAATTATTAAGAAAGTTTTAGATATGGGAGCTGATGGTATTATAGTCCCTATGATTAAAAATAAAGTAGATGCCATTAATGCGGTTGAATTTGCAAAGTATCCTCCAATGGGGAAAAGAGGAGTGGGCTTATTTAGAGCCCAAAATTATGGGCTAAAATTTGAAGAATATAAACAATGGGTTGATGAAAATCTTATCATTATTGCTCAGATAGAGCATTATGAAGCTGTTGAAAATATAGAAGAAATAATAAAAACAGATGGAATTGATGGAGTTATTATAGGACCATATGACTTATCTGGTAGTTTAGGTTTTCCTGGGGAGTATCATAGAGTAGAAGTAAAAGAAGCTATTGCTAAAGTTTTGAAATGCTGTAAAAGATACAATATTCCTTCAGGTTTTCATGTGATAGAAACTGATCCAAAAAAACTTCAGGAAAAAATCTATGAGGGTTGTACTTTTTTAGCTTATAGTATAGATTTTTTATTTTTGAGTGATAATGCAATAAAGGGGATGGAAATTATCAAAAAGGATATAAAATGAAAGTATTTGTTTCAACACATCCATTCGGAGAAACATCTGAAAATCCATTGAAGTTGTTAAGTAAAAATGGATTTAATGTGAGATTAAACAATCATGGAAGAAAAATAACTTCACAAGAATTAGCCGATGATATTAAAGATGCTGAAATTTTGATAGCAGGAACTGAAAAAATTACAGAAGAAGTTTTACAAAATGCTCCGAATTTAAAACTTATATCAAGAGTTGGTATAGGTTTAGATGGTATAGATTTTGAACTATGTCGCAAATATAACATAAAGGTTGTTTATACACCAGATGCTCCTACTATGGCTGTGGCCGAATTATGCGTAGGTTTAATACTCGATCTATCAAGAAAAATTAGTTTTACAGATGTAAATTTAAAACAGGGCGTTTGGAATAGACATATGGGTATGTTGCTTTATGGTAAAACAATTGGTATTATTGGTATGGGAAGAATAGGAAAAAGTTTAATTAGACTTTTATCTTCCTTCAATGTTTCTTTTAAGGTGTGTGAACCAAATCCTGATTTTGCTTTTTTAAAGATGTATAATATAAAATTAGTAGACAAAGAAAAACTATTAAGAGAATCTGATGTCATATCTTTAAATTTACCATTAAAAAAAGACACAATAGATTATCTAACATTTGATGATTTAAAAAAAATGAAGAAATCGGCTATTTTAATTAATACTGCAAGAGGTGGTATAGTAAATGAGCAAGATTTATTTATAGCTCTAAGAGATAAAATAATTGCTGGCGCGGCTGTGGATGTTTTTGAAGAAGAACCATATAAAGGTAAATTAAGAAAGCTTGATAATGTTGTTTTAACTTGCCATATGGGTGCTAGTACTATAGAAAGTAGAACAGATATGGAAACACAAGCTGTAGAAGAAGCAATAAGATATAAAAACAATATTTCTTTAAAAAATGAGATTTTTGAAAATGAATAAAAAGGTATTAGTTTTTGGAGGAGGAGGCTTTATAGGCAGCTATGTTGTAGAGGAGTTGTTGACTAATAATTACAATGTGTTATATGCTGATTTAAATCCATGTGATAGTATTCCAATGCAGTATTTTAGAAAATGTGATATTATGCAAAAAAAGGAAGTTGAACTTTTATGTCAGGATGTGGATATAGTATTCAATTTTGCAGGTTTTGCTAATTTAGATGATGCCATAGCAAATCCTTTGAAAACTTTAGAATTAAATGTTATAGGAAATATGCATATTTTAGAAGGATGCAAAATATATAAAATAAAAAGATATATTTATGCAAGTAGTGCTTATGCTATGAGCGATAAAGGGTCTTTTTATGGTATTAGTAAATTAACTTCTGAAAAAATTATCGAAGAATATTATAAAAAATTCGGGTTAAAATTTACCATTATTCGTTATGGCTCAGTATATGGAGAAAAAGAATATTATAATAATTATATTTATAATCTAGTTAAGGAAGCAATGCTTAATGGAAAGATTTCTCATAGTGGTGATGGTGAAGAAATTAGAGAATATATCCATGCTTATGATGTTGCAAAATTGGCTTTGCAAATTATAGAGAATAGTGAATTTGAAAATGAGCATTTGATTTTAACTGGTACAGAAAGAATGCAAAGAAAAGAATTGTTTGAAATGATAAATGAAATGCTTGGAGGTAAAATAGAGATTTTGTTAAAATCTTCGGGTTATCATAATCACTATAAAACTACTCCATATTCTTTTCATCCAACTAGAAGTAAAAAATTAGTAGCAAATCCCCATATTGATATGGGACAAGGTATCTTGGAATGTATGAAAAATATTGAAAAGAAATATTTATGAAGACTAACTATATATATTTATCTTATTGTCTAAATGAAGCAACTCCAACTTATGGTAATAGTGATAAGGTGAATTTAACAAAAAAAAGTTCTATAGAGCATAATGATATTGCAAACCATACCATAATAACAACAAGTGTTCATAATGGAACACACATTGATATGCCATTGCACTTTTTTTCTGATGGACAAAGTATAAATGACTTTTGTTGTAGTGATTTTATTTTTAATTATGTTTTATTTGTTGAAATTAATTCAAGTGACATTATCATTAATCAAAATTTAGTTCAAAAATTATCAGAAGTAGAAGATAAAATAAAAATCGAAGCCATTATTGTAAAAACAGGTAATGGTGCCAAGAGAAATGATGAGGTATATTGGAGGGAAAATTTTGGTTTTCATCCTGATATAGCTGATTATATTAGAGAATTTTTTCCTAATGTTAGATTGTTTGGTTTTGATAGCATTTCTATTTCTAGTTTTACAAATAGAGAATTGGGTAGAATTGCGCATAGAAAATTTCTAGATCCAAAAAAACCAATTTTACTTTTAGAAGATATGAATTTAAATGAAATACCCAAAGAGAATAATATAAAAAAACTTATAGTTGCACCATTAAGAATTGAAAATTCTGATGGATTGCCTTGTACGGTTATAGCAGAGATATTGTAATGGCTATTTTTTGTAAACTAAGAGATATTGGTAGATATAATATAAAAGATCTAAATTTGATTTTTAGTTATTTGTCTAGTTGTACTAATCCAAATAGTAAAGAATTCCAGAGATTACATGCGTATAATATAGGAGCATTTGAAAAAATTGAACTTACTAAAGATATTTTTGCTCTAGAACAAACTTATTTTACTAAAAATGAAAATCAAGCTTTTTTTGAATCTCATAAAGATTATATAGATATTCAGCTTATTGTAAGCGGCAAAGAAAAGATTGAATTTGGTGATAAAGAATTGTTTGAAGTTGAAAAAGAATATGATGAAACCAAGGATTTAATTATATATAAAAAACCTAAATTCTTAATTTCTAGTTTGATTTTAAATGAAAATGATATTGCTATTTTTTATCCTGAGGATGTGCATATGCCAGGTTTAAGCATAGAAGATGATTCTTATATAATAAAAACTGTGATAAAGTGTAAGATATGATAAATATAGAAAATATAAAAAATATTATTTTTGATTTTGATGGTGTTATACTTGATTCTGTGGGATTAAAAACACAAGCCTTTGCTGAACTTTTTAAAGAATTTCCTGAAAATAAGGTGAAAGAATTGCTAGAATTTCATTTAAAAAATGGAGGTATTTCTAGATATCAAAAAATTCAATATTTTTTTGAAAATATCATTCATAGAGAAATTTCAGATGGTGAAATTTTAAAATATGCAAAAAAATATTCCAAGCTTACAAAAGAGAAATTAAGCAATTCTAGGCATATTATAAAAGAAACTTTTGATTTTATTAAAAAAAATCAAAAGTGTTACAATATGCATATAGCATCAGGTGCAGATGAGCAAGATTTGCTTGAGATTTGTGATAAATTAAAGCTATCACAATATTTTTTAAGTATCCATGGTTCTCCTACAAAAAAAGATATTTTAGTAAAAAATATACTTATAAGTAACAACTATCAAAATAAAGAAACAATTTTAATTGGAGATAGTGTTAATGACTTTGAGGTTGCACTAAATAATAAGATTTGTTTTTATGGTTTCAAAAATTTTAATTACAAAGGATTTATGCAATGAATTTTGATAGTGCGGAATATAGAATAAAAAATTCACTCGCTTATAAACTAGGTTTTGCTATCATAGATCATAAAAAACAACATAGTAAGGTGAGGTATATAAATTTAGCATATAAATTATATAAGATAAAACAACAGCACTTTAAAGAACAAAAACTATATAAACAAGCTATTAAAATATTTCCTCAGCTTGCATATCCTAAAGTAGAATCTTGTAAAGACTATAATGAAAGCATAAAATATAAATATCATCTTTCTTATATATTGGGAGAAGCTTTGATTCAAGCTCATAAAACTTGGTATAAAGGTGGGTATGTTAAATTATTTTTCTTGTTGAAAGAAAAATATAGATTATATAGAAATATTCGTGAAGTCGTAAATTTATTACCTAGAAATCTACATTACTATTTATATAATTCATTTTTAAAGTATCATAAAGTAAAAATTCAAGATTTAACTAATATCTTAAAACAACATAAGGATTATGAATCTATATTGGAAAATATTTTTCGTAATTTTGATTTTTTTATTCGACATTTTAATACCGTAGAATCTTGGTTATTATCGAATGAATTTAAAGAAAAATACAAACAAAAAAATCATCTTTACCCGCCTTTATTAAATCCGGTTAAAATAAATTATATTGATATAGACCCTAAATTAGCTTGGGATTTGAATCTTCCATTGCCTAAAACTTATAAATTTTTGGTTGTTGGGAGTCATGGGGTTGGTATTGTAGCTCTAAGGCAGTTTTTAAATAGGTGTAATTTATTTTGGCAACCACATACTTTTAGATTTAGTGGAATTGAGCGTTATTGTTGTAGTTATAATTTATTGTTAAATAAAAAATTAAAACATAAAGCACTTGTTTTAATAGAATCGGAATTTCAAGATGATTCTAAATTTTTTAGTTTATTGGATTGTGATAAAAGTATTCCAGTGTTATGTGTCGTTCGTGACCCGATATTATTAATAGCACATGCTATAAATTGGCCTAGCTGTGATAAGGTTTCTTGTATCAACATGCAACAAAAATATAGCGACATTATAAAACCACTTTATTTCTTTTCTGTAAAAAAAGATATTGTTGATATTCCTTCGGTTGAATTGATTAATGCGAAATTTTATAATTTAAAAACGAAAGTAATAGTGCAAAATGTAATTTGTAGTAAATTGATGAACTTAGCAACATGTAATTTGTTTATTGACACTTCTGAATTTAGTGGTAATAAAACTTTTGAGGCAATTAAAAAAATATGTAAATCTTTTAGCTTGGATATTCCAAAAGAGGATAATTTTTTTTATGGTCAAGCCATAGGTTTGTTGTATTATTATCTTCCTATTACTATCAAAGAAAAAGTTATTAATGATGAAATCGAAATTTTCATTGGGATTAAGCAGTTGCACTCAAATTCTAATAAAGTAGATAGATCGCAAGAGTTTTTTAGTGAAGATATAAGGAAGAAATTTCAAAATGTTATTATATATATGCCCGATAAAGATTATGAAAATATTTTTAAAAATAAAACTTTATTTTTCAATATACAAAAATATATTAATGGTTTGATGGAGTATATTTCTAATATATTAGTATTGGAAAATGCGAAAAAAATTAAGCCTGAAGAAATTTTACGATATTTATATGAAAATCAAAATATGAGATTGAAATTAAAAAATCTTTTTCTTGTTGGAATGGTAGATTTTTGTAAAAAACATTGTCCAAATATAGTTGCCTCTTGGAAATACTATCAAGAATTTGAAAAAATGTGTGAGGAGTTGGATGGTGAAGAAAAAATAGAACAAAAACAAATAGAAAATAATTAATCAGAATATAAAAAATATAATATATAATTATAAAATAATTTTCAAAGGAGTTTCATGAAACAAGGTGACTTTAGTGAAGTTGCAAAACATTATCATAATAGACCAGCATACTCAAGTATGCTTATAGAAAAGCTCATAAAATGTGTAAATGATCAAAATAAAAACACATTAAAAGTTGTAGAAGTAGGAGCGGGTACGGGAAAGCTTACTAAAATGCTCGCTGATGAGTTTAACCTTTGTATAGATGCAGTCGAGCCAAATGATAATATGCGTGAAGAAGGTATTAAATTTACTCGCAATTCACAAAAGATTACTTGGCACAAAGGTAGTGGAGAAGAAACCACTATGCCTAGTAATTATGCTGATTGGGTGATTATGGCTAGTTCTTTTCACTGGACAGATCCTAAAAAATCCTTACCTGAGTTCGCAAGAGTGCTTGCAGGGGGGGGGTATTTCACTGCCATATGGAATCCACGCCATATAGCTAAAGGCTCTGTGTTTTATGAAATTGAAGAGGAAATTAAACATATTGTACCAGAGCTTACTCGTGTAAGTAGTGGAACTCAAAATGTTAAAAATTGGGAAGAAATCTTAGTAAGTACTGGAGATTTCAAGGATTGCTTTTTTATGGAGTGCGATTATAAAGAGCTTTGGAGTAAAGAACGTTATCTTGGGGCTTGGCATTCTGTAAATGACATTCAAGCACAAGCTGGAAAAGCTAGATGGGAAGAAATTTTAAAAATGATAGAAAATAAAATTTCTTCTATGGATATGATTGAAATTCCTTATAAAATCCGTGCATGGACGGTGCATAAGGCATAGTAAAATCCTTTAGCTTTTTTAGCTTTGCTATTAAAGTTAAAGGAAAAAAATGGAAAAAATAGTAGAACAAGTTTGGGATTATACTAAGCATGCAAAATTTTACTCATACAGACCAAATTATGCACCACTTAGTATAGATATGCTAGTAGAGCTTGCCAAAAGAACTAGTCAAAGTTCTAAAATAAGAATTGCAGATATTGGAGCAGGTACAGGGAATTTGAGTATTATGCTTTTAGAGAGAGCTTGTAAAGTGGTAGCAGTTGAGCCAAATGATGCAATGCGTGAAATTGGTATAGAAAGAACTCAAGGTCAAGATGTAGAATGGGTAAGAGCTACTGGTATTGACTCTACTTTGAAAGATGGAGAGTTTGATTGGGTGAGCTTTGGAAGTAGCTTTAATGTGATGGATAGATCAATGGCATTAAAAGAAAGCTATAGATTACTCAAAAAGGGATGTTATTTTACTTGCATGTGGAATCATAGAGATTTAAATGATCCTATTCAGAAAATAGCAGAAGATATTATCGTTAGTTTTGTTCCAAATTATACAAGAGGTACAAGAAGAGAAGATCAACGCCCTATTATAGAAGCACATAAAGAGCTTTTTGATAATATTATTTATTTGGAAGAAGATTTTTACTTTCATCAAAGTGTAGATAATTATATCAATGCTTGGAAAAGTGTAAAAAATCCTTATTGGGATCTTGAGACTAAAGAAGGTAATGAGTTGTTTGAGAAAATTGCTGATAAATTAAAACAAGAATTACCAAGTGAATTTGATATCAAATACACAACAAGATCGTGGAGTGCAAAAAAAATATAAAAGAGTGATATTATGGATAGATTAGTTTTTCAAACAAAAGCAAGAAATTTACAAAATTTAAAAAATATACTTAAAAATGCAAAAGTTTTAGATGTAGTTATCACTTCTTTAAAAGAAATCATTCAAGATAAAGAAGAAGTATTTAAAAAAATTACCAACCTAAATGCGAAAAAACTAATCATCCGTAGTTCTTCTAATAGTGAAGATAGTTTAAAAAGCTCCAATGCTGGAGCTTTTCTAAGTTTGGCTAATGTAGATGCTAGTGATAAAAGCCAACTTTTTAACGCTTTAGACAAAGTAGGTCATTCTATGCCTAGTGAGAATGATGAAATTCTAATCCAACCTATGCTTTTAGATATTCAAAAATGTGGCGTTGCTTTTAGTGTAGATAAGGATAATTTTGCTCCATATTTTTGTATAGAATACGATGAAAATGGTTCAAATAGTTCCATTACAGATGGAAGTGCTAAAAATGCTAAAACATATTTTCACTACCGTGAAAATGAAGATATAAAAGATCCATATATGCAAAAAGTTATTTTGCTATTAAAAGAACTTGAAAATTTATATGGTTGCAATTTTTTAGATGTAGAATTTGCTTTTAATGATCAAGATGAACTTTTTTGCTTGCAAGTTAGACCCTTAATAATGCAAGAAAAAACTAATCTTTTTAATAGTCTATCTAAAGGAGCTTTGCATAGACTTTATAAAAGATTTTTATCTTTACAAGAGCCAAGATCTAGAGTACTTGGAGACAAAGCTATTTTTGGTGTAATGCCTGATTGGAATCCAGCAGAAATTATAGGACTTAGACCAAAAAGATTAGCTTTTAGTCTTTATAAAGAAATCATTACAGATAATATTTGGGCTTATCAAAGAGATAACTATGGCTATAGAGATTTAAGATCGCATCCTTTAATCCATTCTTTTTTGGGTATTCCTTATGTAGATGTGAGACTTTCTTTTAATTCTTTTATACCAAAAACACTTGATGAGAGTATTGCTAAAAAGTTAGTGAATTATTATTTAGATAAATTATATGAAAATCATGAGTTGCATGATAAAGTAGAATTTGATATAGTATTTTCTTGTTATGATTTTCATATGGCTGATAAATTAGAACGCTTATTAGATCATGGTTTTAATAAAAATGAAATCAAACGCATTGAATTTTCTTTATTAAATCTTACTAATTCTATTGTTAATATTAAAAATGGCTTATGTTTAAAAGATATAGAAAAATCAAAACAAATGATTGTGTATTATGAAAATATTGTGCATTCAGATTTTTCACCATTAGATAAAATTTATTGGCTTTTAGAAGAGTGTAAAAGATATGGAACATTACCATTTGCTGGTGTTGCAAGGGCTGCGTTTGTAGCCATGACTATGCTTAATTCTTTGGTTGAGACCGGATTTTTTAGTAAAGAAGAAAAAAGTGAATTTTTAAAATCTCTCTATACTGTTAGCAAAACTTTGAGCAATGAATTGGCAACTTTAAATGAAAATAACAAACAAGATTTTTTAAAACAATTTGGCCATTTAAGAGCGGGAACTTATAATATTTTATCTCCAAGGTATGATGAGGATTTTGATGGGTATTTTGATTTAAAACAAAAAAGTGAAATTCAAAAAGAAAAGGAATTTAAAATTAGTGATGATAAATTGCAAAAACTTGATCAAATTTTAAAAGAACATGGAATTGAAGTTAATGCAAAAGAATTTTTTAGCTTTTTGAAAATAGCTATAGAAGGACGCGAATTTGTTAAATTTGAATTTAGCAAGCTCTTGTCTAAAGCTATATCGCTGATAGAAGATCTTGGAAATTATTATGGAATATCTAAAGAAGATATGGCCCATTTGGATATTAAGAGTATTTTAAATTTGTATTCTAGTGTGTATTCTAAAAATCCAAAAGATAAATTTTTGAGTGAAATTAATGAAAACAAACAAGAATATCAATTAAGTTTAGCTATAAAACTTCCGGCTTTACTAACTGATGCACATCAAATATTTGGGTTTTTTACTAGCTATATTCATCCAAATTTTATCACGCAAAAAAGCATTAGTGCTAATATTGCTTTAGAAAACGAACAAGATTTAAAAGGCAAGATAGTGTTAATCTATGCAGCTGATCCTGGATATGATTATTTATTTACTAAAGATATTGCAGGTTTTATCACTTGCTATGGTGGTGCAAATTCACATATGGCTATTAGAGCTTCTGAACTTGCTATGCCTGCTGTTATTGGTGTAGGTGAAGAGAATTTTAAAAAATATCTTCAGGCAAAAAAAATTAAAATTGATTGTCAAAGTGAGCAGATATTTTGTCTATGAAATTTATAGCTATTAGTCAAAGAATTTTAGAAAATCAAGATTATTATGAATTAAGAGAGTGTTTAGCGCTTGATTGGGGAAGTTTTTTTAAAAAAGAATTAAGTGAGTTTTTGCCTCTTCCATTGAGTTATGAAATTGATTTTAAAAATTATATCTCTAGTATTAGTGCTGTGATTTTAAGTGGGGGTAATGATTTAAACTCTTGTAAATTTTCTTTTATTAATCAAAAAAGAGATGAATATGAGAAAAACATTATAAAACATTGTATGCAAAATAACATTCCACTACTTGGGGTTTGTAAAGGAGCACAGATGATCGCTTCTTATTTTAATTCTACTATTTGTCCTTGTAAAGATCATGTTGGAAATCATGAAGTGTATTTAAAAGATCAAACAATTAATGTCAATTCATATCATAATTTTGCCATTAAAATATTAGGTAATGAGCTTGAGGTATTAGCAAATGCAAAAGATGAAACAATAGAAGCCTTTAAGCATAAAAATTTTAGTATTTATGGTCTAATGTGGCATATTGAAAGAGAAAATGGTATGAGTGAAAAAAGTATTTTTAATGCGTGGTTAAAGGATATAAAATGAGAGCTATAATTTTAGCAGCAGGATTTGGTTCAAGGTTAATGCCTTTAACAAAGAACAATCCAAAATGTATGGTTGAATATAAAAATAAAAAAATCATAGACTATGAAATTCAAGCTTTAAAAGAAAATAATATTCATGAGATATGTGTAGTTGGTGGATATTTATTCGATGTTTTAAAGGATTATGTGGGTAAAAATCATAATTTAGAATTATTTTACAAAAATGAAAACTATGATAAAACTAATATGGTTCAGACTTTATTTTGTGCTAGAGAATTTTTACAAAGTTGTATTGAAGATAAGCAAGATTTGATTATTTCTTACGCTGATATAGTTTATTTTAAAGATAGTATAGAAAAACTCAAACACTCAAAAGATGATTTTGCTGTTGTTGTAGATAAAGCTTGGAAAGAACTATGGACAAAAAGGTTTGAAAATCCACTTGATGATGCTGAAACTTTAAAACTAAAAGATGATTTTATAGTAGAGCTTGGCAAAAAAGCAAAAAGTTATGATGAAATTCAAGGACAATATATAGGCTTATTTAAATTTTCTCATCATTTTTTAAAAGAAGTTTTAAAAACTTATGATGAGCTTGATAGAACTTTACTTTATAATGAAAAAGATTTTAAAAATATGTATATGACAAGTTTTTTACAAATTTTAATTAATAAATACAAAAATGCAAAAGCTATAAAAATCAATGGAAATTGGTGTGAGATAGATTTTATGAGTGATTTGAGAGTGGAGATTGAATGAAAAAACCATATATTATTTGGCTTACAGGTTTAGCAGGTAGTGGAAAAAGTACTATAGGTAAAGCATTATATGAGAAATTAAAAAATGAGTATAAAAATATTGTTTATCTTGATGGGGATGAATTAAGAGATTTACTAGGACATTACAGCTATGATAAGCAAGGTCGTATAGACGTAGCATTAAAAAGATCTCAATTTGCTAAATTTTTAAATGATCAAGGTATGATAGTAGTTGTGACAACCATATCCATGTTTAATGAAATTTATAAATATAATAGAGAAAAATTAAAAAATTATTTTGAAATTTATATTAAATGCCCAATAGAAGAACTAATTAAAAGAGATCAAAAAGGACTTTATACAAAAGCTTTAAATGGTGAAATTAAAAATGTTGTAGGTGTTGATGTAAAATATGATGAACCAAATGCACATTTTACTTTAGATAACTCAATACAAGAAAATTTAGATGAAAAAGTTAATATGATTGTAAAACAGTTGTTATGAAATTTTATACTACATCTAAAAGATTAAAGGAAAATGTTAAAAAATTTTATAAAATAGCTTCATATTGTATCTATAAAAATATTATCAAAGAAGATATTTTTGTAGGTTGGGGTAGAAAAAAATCAGGGTTAAAAGCCATAGAGTTAGCTAAAAAGCACAATGTAAAATTTTTACTTTTAGAAGATGGCTTTTTGCGCTCATTAAATTTAGGTGTAGAAAATAGTCCAAGTTTTTCTATCGTCAAAGATGATGCGGGAATTTACTATGATGCGACTGCACCATCTAAGCTTGAAAATATTTTGAATACTTGTGAGTTTAGCACCGAAGAATTAGAGCAAGCAAAAAAAGCTATAGAACTTATAAAAAAAGAAAAACTTAGTAAGTATAATAATAATCTTTGCGTACCAAAAGAGCTTTTTAATGATAATGAAGAACGCGTATTAATCATCACTCAAGTAGCAAATGATGCTTCTCTTAAATTTGGTCTAGCTGATAGTTTTTCAACTCAAGATATTATAAATGAAGCTATTAAAGAAAATCCAAATGCTAAAATATACATTAAAATTCATCCTGATGTGTTAAGTGGTAAAAAACAAAGTGATTTTGTTGTGCAAGATTTACCAAGTAAATGTGTAGTTATAAAAGAAAATTATAATCCCATAGAATTACTAAGTCATTTTAAAAAAGTCTATACTAAAACTTCCGGCATGGGTTTTGAAGCTTTGATGCTGGGATGTGAATGTGTGTGCTATGGCGTGCCATTTTATGCGGGTTGGGGTTTAACTCAAGATAAGCAAGCGTGCAAAAGGAGGCTTAAAAAAAGAACTTTAGAAGAGGTTTTTTATGCTGCTTATATTTTATATAGTGAGTATTTTAATCCTTACTTAAATCAAAAAAGCGATATTTTTGATACTATTCATACCTTAACAAAGTATAAAAAGATAGAACATGCTAATTCAAATACTTTGTATTTTTTAGGTTTTACTTTGTGGAAGCGTTGGTTTATGAAGCCATTTTTTAAAGCCAAGAATAATAAAATCATTTTTTTAAACTCACTTGATGAACTTTATAAAGCGAATTTGGATTCTGAGGATAAAATTTTCATTTGGGGTAAAAAATATGATAAAGCTTTACTAGCTAGAGATTTTAAAAAAGAAATTTTCTTAGTAGAAGATGGCTTTTTACGCTCTGTTTTTTTGGGCTCAGATCTCACGCGTCCTTTTTCTTTAATAGTAGATAGTAAGGGTTTGTATGTTGATCCAAGCAAACCAAGTGATTTAGAAGATATTTTACAAAATCATATTTTTGATGAAAGTTTAAAACAAAGAGCAAAAAAGCTCATCACTATCATCACGCAAAATAAATTTTCAAAGTACAATGGCCTAAAACATGAAAAATTAAATTTTAATACAAATAAAAAAATCATTTTAATCCCTGCACAAGTAGAAGATGATGCTTCTATGATCTTAGGTGGTGCAGGTTTTGACACCTTAAAACTTTTACAAAGTGTAAAAAAGGTCAATGAAAATGCCTTTATAGTTTTTAAACCTCACCCTGATGTTTTAAGTGGTAACCGTAAGGGTTTAAAAGATAAAAGTATTATTTTAAAATATTGTGATGAGATTATAGAAAATGTCAGCATAGACAGCGCTATAAATGCAAGTGATGAGGTACATACTATAACTTCTACAAGTGGTTTTGATGCTCTTTTGCGTGGTAAAAAAGTAGTGGTGTATGGCAAGCCTTTTTATGCAGGTTGGGGCTTGACAAGCGATTTACATGAAATTCCAAGACGCACAAGAATGCTTAGTTTAGAAGAGCTTGTTGCTGGCGTTTTGATCCTTTATCCAAGATACATCCATCCAAAAAGTAAAAATTTATGTGAAGTTGAGCTTGCATTAGATATAATGTTAAAAATGCAAAAAGATTATTTTTCTAAATTTTATTTGCGTTGGTTTATAGATATAAGAATTTATATATTAAGAAAAATAAGAAGATTGATAGAATTTATTTTGATTAGATGAATTTAAGTAAAAAGTTAAAAAAATTTTCTGGTAAAAATGTTTTATTACTCCAAGGGCCTGTGGGTGGATTTTTTCGTAAAATTGTCACAAAAATTCCAAAAGCTAAGGTTTATAAAGTAAATTTTAATGGTGGAGATTTTTTCTTTTATCCTTTTAAAAGCATTAATTACACTAAAAGTTTAGCCGAGCTTGAAGACTTTTATAAAAAGCTTTTTGAAGAAAGACAAATTCAAGTTATCTTGATGTATAATGATTGTAGAAAAGTGCATGAGATAGCCATTAATGTTGCTAAGCAAATGGGTATTGAAGTATGGATTTTTGAAGAAGGTTATATAAGACCAAATTTCATTACTTTTGAAAAAGATGGAGTGAATGCAAACTCGACTTTACCAAGAGAAAAAGAATTTTATCTAAGTCAGAAAAAATTTGATAAAGATTTTAAATTTAAAACTTTCTCAAGTACTTTTAAAAATATGGCCTTTGCTTCGTTTTTATACTGGCTTTTTGCTTTTTTATTTTCTTGGTATTTTAATAATTCTTTACACCATAGAAGTTTAAAATTATTTGACTTTTTACCTTGGCTTTGCTCAGTATATAGAAAAAACAAATACAAAATCACAGAAAAAAGTTTAAATGAAAAAATTCTTTCTCTAAAACAAAAGTATTTTTTAGCTATTTTGCAAGTGCATAATGATACTCAACTATCTCATCATTATAAAAAAACTACAGAAAAATTTATAGAAGAAGTGATCATCTCCTTTGCTAATCATGCTAAGGCAAAGTCTTATCTAGTTTTTAAGCACCATCCTATGGATCGTGGCTATAGAGATTATACTAAGCTTATAGAAGATTTGAGCTTAAAATATAATGTCGAGGGTAGAATTTTATATGTGCATGATTTACACTTACCTACACTTTTAATCAATGCAAGAGGTACTATAGTCATAAATAGCACAGTAGGACTTTCTGCTTTATATCACAATAGTCCTTTAAAGGTTATGGGAAAAGCCTTTTATGATATAGAAGGTTTGACTTATCAAAAAAGCTTGCATACTTTTTGGAAGGAATGCAGAGCCTATAAACCCGATGTGGTTTTACATGCTAAATTTAGAAATTATGTGATATATAAAACCCAAGTTAATGGGAATTTTTTCAAAAATACTAGTTTAGATTAAATTTTCTTTTTATAGTTTTTTGCAATCTTTTTTAGTTTAAAAGGTAAGCTTAAATAGCCTATTTTAAAAGGGGTTCTTGAAGCTTGTAAAAGTGCATTGCCTAAAAGATAGGGCAAGTGTGTTTTGGCTATTTGAGCATGTTTATAGTCTGCATAAGCTTTTAGTGGCGGTAGATTTTTTTGATCTTTTTGATTTTTAAAATGCTCTTTTTTGACTTTTCTTAATTCAAAAGGTATTTTAAAATACCCTAGACAACTTTTGCTATTTTTCATGATAGCTTCCCCAAGCTTATAGCTTAGTCTTTCTTTTATCCTTAAACTAGCTCCATAAAGTTGGTTGTTTTGATGGATGAATATTTCATATTCATTTTTTAAGCCTTTGTGGTCTAAAAAACGTAAAAGACTATGATTTTGACTTTGTAAAAATGTTTGCATATCAAGTTTTTTTAGTTCATAGTATTCTAGTGCTAATTCTTTATAAAATGCTATAGGTGGTATTAAAGAATCATGGGTATTTACAAGATAATTTTTATATTCAATCTTTTTATCATTATCATTTTCTAAAAGTAAAATTCCTATTAAGTCCACATAATCAAGCCTTGGTGTTTTTTCATTTGCTATGCTTAAGCCCGAACTTTCTTCACTTTGCTTGATAATTTGTGTATTGACATACAAAAAGGTTTGTTCATCGCAAATTGCTTTTTCATTTTGTATATCTTGAAAAGTATTGATAAGTCCAAAATTTTTTATTAATTTAAAAGATGAGTTTTCAATACTTATAGATGATATAGCATGGGTTGATGAGTTAGTGTGATTCCAAGTGTGCATGCCTAAGATTTGATAGTTTTTTAACTCTTTTGGAAAAATGATTTTTTCACTAGCTTTAATCTTTGTAGTTTTTTCACAAAAAAATGAGTTTTTATGCTCTATTTTAGTTGAATTTGAGGGTGTAAAGATATGATATTTTCTTTTTGAGCAAATGATATTTTCTTTAGATTTTCTAAAACTGTGTAAATTTTTAATGATGTTTTTACCAAGCTCTTGCATGGCTAGTGGCATAGGGTGGAATTTATAGTTTTGATCAAAATCATAAAGATTATTTTTTTGATAGTAAAAGTCTACATCGATTAGATTAAAACCATAATACGCACAATTTTTCCTATGAGCTTCATTGATAGCTTTTGATTTGTCATTGTAAGCTGGTATGGGGAGTATAAGCACTATGGTAATTTTGTTTGCTTTGTAAAGTTCTTCGTAAAAATAGTCAATATTTCTAAGTATGATTTTTAAACTCATAGGGCTTAAATAATCATTGATGTTTGATTCGCTGATGAGAAAATCACTTTTATTTATAGTTTTTTCATGGCGTATTAACTCATAAAGATTTTGCAAAGAAGTGCTAAGTCCCAAAGCATAATTATGCAGTGTAATGTCTTTATTTTCAAGACCTATCCTAAGACCATTTTTAACTACACTATTGCTGCCACCTAGTAAGATTACATTCATTTAAACCTTTCCATAGTTTAATAAATTTTATTTATTCTATAAAATATTTTTTAATGAATAATTTCAGAGTAAAAACACCTCATTTTGCCTTTAAATAAGCATTTGACAAAGATAACAACTTTAGCTATATTTTTAAATTCATTTTGAGTTTATTTGGGATTTTAATGGATAAATTGTGTCAAAAAAGAGATGTTTTTTATATAGCAGGTTATGATCCTAGAGGATATAGGCATTACTATGCTATGTTTAAAAAAAATTTAGCTGAGCAAAATACACTTTTAAATTATGATTATACTTTATCAAAAGCTCAGATTAATGCTTATCCTTCTTGGCAAATTCAAACCCCGCATACAAGTACTTCTTACACCTTTTTAAGCTGGAATGATATAGTCAAAAAAAACTGGTCAGAAGGTATAAAAGATGCTTTGAGTGATTGTTATAGTTTTTTTAGAATTTATACCATCACAGGGCTTTTTTTAAAATTTGGTAAAGAATCCCCGCACCAACTTATCACAGGTTATTATCCATTTTTTTATGTACTTTTGAGTTTGATTTTTACTTTATTTTGCGCCTTTGGAAGCTTATTTTATTTGCAAAATTTTCATATTGTTTTGGGAATTTTAGCCTTTGTTTTATCATTAGTGTTTTTACCAAAAATGCTTTATAAATTAGGCAAGAAATTAGCTGTTTTTTGGATAGCTAGAATTTGTTCTTTTTGTGCAAACTGGGAGAAAAATTCCCAAGGCGAGCTTGAGTTAAGAATGGATGATTTTGCTAGGGTTATTTTTGAAAAATTAAAAGAAAATGCAAATGATAAAAACTATGAACTCATCTTAAGCGCACATAGTGTAGGAACGGTGCTTTGCATAAATGTTTTAGCAAAAGTGCTTAGAAAATGTGAAAAAGAAAATGTTTCTTTTAAAAATTTAAAGGTTTTAACTCTAGGTGAGTGTATACCTTTGGTAAGCTATCAAAAAAGATCTTTTGAGTTTAGAAAAGACTTAGAGTATTTAGGAAATAAAAATTTAATATGGTATGATTTTACTTCTATTATTGATGGGGCTTGTTTTGCACAAGTTGATTTCATACATACAAGCGGGGTAAAAGCGCAATTTAGCCCAAAATACCTTTCGGCTAAATTTCATACCTTATATAAAAATAAAGATTATAAAAAAATCAAAAAAGACAAATATAAAGCACATTTTTTATATTTATTTGCTACACAAATTCAAGGGGTGTATAACTTTTTTGAATTTATCATAGGCAAAAATAAATTAGAAGAAAAAATCAAATAGGAGAAAAACATGGGTCAGTGTCCCTTTCATCCAAAGCCTTATAAAAATAAAGCTTCTACATTAACCACTTTTTTACTAAAAAGAAGATCATGGCTTGATGGGCTTTATGAGCGAAGCTATAAAATGATGATGGGTAGAGTAAAAATGCCTGGATTTGATCTATATGTAGTAAATGATCCAAAAGAAGTTAGACGCATTATGGTAGATGAGGTTAGAGAATACCCAAAAAGCCAACTTTTGCATGAGCTTTTAGAGCCACTTTTGGGCATAAGCATTTTTACAACTAACGATAGAGTATGGGAAAAGCAAAGAGAGCTTTTAAGACCTTCTTTTGAAATGACGAGAATTTCTAAGGTTTTTAATTTGATGAGTGAGGCAGCTTCTGATATGATGGCAAGATTTGCAAAGTATGAAGATAAAGCGGTTATAGAAGTAGATGAAGCTATGACTTTTGTGACTGCAGATGTGATTTTTAGAACTATCATGTCATCAAAACTTGATGAGCAAAAAGGCAAACTTGTTTTGGATGCTTTTGTAACTGTGCAAGAAGAAACAGTTAAAACAGCTATGCGAAGAATGTTCCGTTTCCCAACTTGGCTTTCAAATCTTTTAGGTGAGAGAAAAAGACTTAAAGCAGGCACTACTATACGCAAAGTTTTATCAGATATTATAAAACCAAGATATGATAATGCTATAAATGATCAAGGAAAATATGAAGATATTTTATCATCATTGCTTATGGTAGTAGATGCAGATACTAATGAGAGATTTTCTTTTAATGAAATTTTAGACCAAGTTGCCATGCTTTTCTTAGCAGGCCATGAAACCACTGCAAGCTCGCTAACTTGGACGCTATATATTTTAAGTATTTCTCCAGATGAGCAACAAAAAGCCTATGAAGAAATCATGCAAGTTGCAGGTGATGAGGAGTTTAAAATAGAACATATTAGAGCAATGAAATATCTTACAAATGTGTTTAAAGAAAGCTTGAGACTTTATCCACCAGTTGGTTTTTTTGCTAGAGAAGCAAGAAATGATAACAAAATGAGAGATAAGCTTATCAAAAAAGGTTCAGGCGTAGTAGTAGCTCCATGGCTTATCCATAGACACGATAGTTTTTGGGAAAATCCACATGAGTTTGATCCAAGTCGCCATGAAGATAAAAGCAAGATTAAAAAAGACACTTATATGCCTTTTGGTATGGGAGAGCGTGTGTGTATAGGGCAGGGCTTTGCTATGCAAGAGGCTGTTTTGATTTTAGCTAATATTTTAAGGACTTATAAGTTAGAATTAGAAGAAAATTTTGTACCTGATATAGTAGGAAGATTAACTATAAGATCAGCAAATGGTATGAATATAAGATTTATAAAAAGGCAAAAATGAAAGAAAAATTAGCAGGAACCATACTACTTTGTGCTATCGTTCCTTTAGCGGTAATTAGTTATCTTTTTATTGTTATAGTAGGTACTTTTGGTAATCCTGCTAGAGTTAGACAAGGTGTGAGAGCACTTGATCATTTTGTCAATGCTACTTTGTTTAATGGTTATGCTTGGGAGTCTTTATCATCTCATGCTTGGAGAGAACGCGATAAAAGATGGGCTAAAATAGTTATTAAAATCACAGATTTTTTTGATAAAAATCACTGCCAAAAGGCAAATAAAAGAGAACAACCTATAGTGGATTTAGTTTTAGAAAGAAAGCTTACCGAACAAACTGTCGGTAAGCAACTTTAATTTTCTCCAAATAAAGCTTTAAGATTTTTAAACGCTTCTTCTTGATTATTAGTTTTATCTTCATTATTTACTTCATTAAGCTCTATCTCATATCCAAGAAGCATGCTAGCTAAGCGTATATTAATACCACTTTTTCCTATGGCTTTACTTTTTTGCTCGCTATTTAGCGTTACAATAGCTTTTTTATCTTCAATACTAACTGAGTTTATAATGGCTGGAGCTAAGCTTCTAGTGATTAAAATTGCCATTTCATTAGAATACTCAATGCAGTCGATATTTTCATTTTTTAATTCTTTGCTTACAGCATTGATTCTAACTCCTTTTATACCCACAGTTGCTCCTACTGCATCAACGCTTGGACTATTAGCTTGCAAGATGATTTTTGCTCTCTCGCCCGGAATTCTTGCACTTGCATAAATATTTATAAGACCATCTTTGATTTCAGGAACTTCAGCTTTTAATAAAGCTTCTAAAAATTTAGGGCTAGTTCTACTAAGCTCCATTCTCATACCTGATTTATCAATATATACATGTCTAATAACAGCTTTAATCACATCGCCTACTTTAAATTTTTCACCTTTGATACGATTTTTTCTAGGTAAATATGCACGAAACTCATCAATTTCTACATAAGTATTTTCTTCACTATCTACTCTTACTACGCTACCAAAAACCATATGTCCTACCATTTTTTGGTATTTTTCATAGATTTTTTCTTCTAAGAGTTTTTGTATATTGTATTCTAATTCTTTATGTAAGATATTTACAGCAGTACGACCTAAATTTTCCAAAGAACATTCATAAGTTAGCTCATCACCAATTTCTACATCTTTAGCTTCCGCTCTTGCTTTACTTAAAGCGATAAAATGCTCATTTTCATTTTCTAATCTTTCATCATTATCAGCTACTACGATGATTTTTTGATAAAGTTGTAAATTTTTACCTGAATCAACAAAAAATTCATATTTATCGCCATAAATTTTCTTAGCAGTATTAATAAGTGCTTTTTTAACTCTTTCTCTGACATCTTCTATTTGTAAATTTTTCTCATTAGCAATGGATTCAATTATATCTGTGATTTTTTCCATAATGACAATACAACCTTAATTTTGGATTTTAAAAGTTTGAAGAATAAAATTATATCTTTAATAAGTTTAATTAAAAGTAAAATTTGCTATAATTTCAGATTAAAAAAACTTGAGGATGATGATATGGATTTAAAAATAGCAAGAACCTCTGTTGATGAAAAGCCAAAAAGTATAAGTTTAGAAAGTATTGAAAAGGCTGTAGATAAAGAAGGTCAAAAATTTTTCTATTTTGATAAAGACAATGCACATAAGCAATTAATTGCTTTAGTAGAGCATTTTGAAAAAAAAGGAAAATGTGTTTATCATAGAACGATCAAATATGGTTTAGATGATACAGATTTTATGTATGAGGTACACATTCTTTGAGTAAAAAACTTTTTATACAAACTTTAGGTTGTGCTATGAATGTGCGTGATTCAGAGCATATGATAGCTGAACTTAAAGAAAAAGAAAATTACGAATTAACTCAAGATGCAAAAGAAGCAGATTTGATTTTAATCAATACTTGCTCAGTGCGTGAAAAGCCTGTGCATAAGCTTTTTTCAGAAGTTGGAAGCTTTGAAAAAATCAAAAAAAATGGAGCTAAAATAGGAGTTTGTGGTTGCACTGCTTCGCATTTAGGAGATGAGATTTTCAAGCGTGCTCCAAATGTGGATTTTGTTTTGGGTGCTAGGAATGTTTCTAAAATCACAAAGGCTGTAAATACGCCAAAATTTTTAGGCAATGATATAGATTTTGATGAGAGTAATTATGCTTTTGCAGATTTTAGAAATAGCCTTTATAAAACCTATATTAATATCTCTATAGGTTGTGATAAGCATTGTACTTATTGTATAGTGCCTCACACAAGAGGAGATGAAATTTCTATACCTTTTGAGATTATTAAAAATGAAGCATTAAAAGCTGTTTCTAAGGGTGCCAAAGAGATTTTTTTACTAGGGCAAAATGTTAATAATTACGGCAAAAGATTTTCTAATGCACATGAAAAGATTAATTTTTCAGATCTTTTAGAAAGACTAAGTGAAATTGAAGGTTTGGAGCGTATCCGCTTTACAAGCCCACATCCATTACATATGGATGATAGATTTTTAGAGGTTTTTTCTAAAAATCCTAAAGTGTGTAAGTCTATGCATATGCCTTTACAAAGTGGTTCGAGTGAAATTTTAAAAGCTATGAAACGCGGTTATACTAAAGAGTGGTATTTAGATAGAGCCTTGAAACTTCGTTCTATGTGCAAAGATGTGAGTATTTCTACTGATGTGATTGTAGCTTTTCCAGGTGAGAGCGATAAAGACTTTGAAGATACTATGGATGTACTTGAAAAAGTGCGTTTTGAACAAATGTTTTCTTTTAAATACTCTAAAAGACCACTAACTAAAGCTGCAACTATGCCAAATCAAATTCCTGATGATATAGCTTCAAAACGCTTGAGTATTTTACAAGCTAGACATACAGAAATTTTAGATGAAATTGTTGCAAAACAAAAAGATAAAGAATTTGAAGTTTTATTTGAAGAATTAAGAAGCGAAGGTTTTGTAGCAGGTAGAAGTGATAATAACTTTTTGATTCAAGTTAAAGGTAGTGAAGAGTTATTAGGACAAATGAGAAAAGTAAAAATCACCAATCCTAGGCGTATGGTGTTAAATGGCGAAATCCTTTAAGATTAATCTTTTAGCTTTTGGAATTTTTTTATTACAATGGCTGATTTTTTTAACTTGTAGAAAGGTTTATTTAGGGCAAAAGCTTCCAAAAAGATCATGTGTGATACTTTTTTGGCATGGGCGTCTTGCTCTAATGCCTTTTGCCTATCGTAAAATGGGTATTAAAGGAAAAAAGGCTTATGTGATGATTTCACACCATAAAGACGGAGAAATCATTGCTAGAAATATTGCTTTTTTTGGTTTGGATACTTTAAGAGGTAGTACAAGTAAAGGTGCTTTGGCTTTATTAAAACAATCTTTTAAAATTTTAGATCAAGGCGATGATGTGATTATCACTCCAGATGGGCCAAGAGGACCTTATCATAGTGTTTCAGATGGTTCTGTGATGATAGCTTTGAAAAAAAATACTCCACTTTTTTTGCTAAATTATGAAGCAAGCTCTTTTTGGGAATTTAAAAGTTGGGATAAAATGATCTTACCTAAACCTTTTTCTAAGATTACGTATAGACTAAGTGAAGAAATCAAAATACAAAATTTAAATTTAGAAGAAGCTAAAGTATTGATAAAAGAAAAATTTGATATGATAAGTCAAATAGACAAAGGATAAACACTATGTTATCTTTTTTTAGAAAATATATTTTACAACTTTTAGTTTGTATTTGCTATGATGAAAAACAATACATTATAAGATGTCATACTTGGAAAAAATCCCAAGCTGTTGATACTTTTGAAAAAAGCTTTGAAGATAAAGAAAAAGCCATAGAATATGTAAAAAATTTAACTAAAGATTTTCAAATTTATTATATATGTACTTTTTTTACTCCTATTGCCCAAGGCGTTGCGCCAAGCTCAAATTTTAAAGATCTTTCCAATTTTGGTGTCGATGCAAGTAGTGTCAAATGTATTTCTTTTAATAATGGTTTATTGTATGCATCTAATCATTCTTTAAGCTCATATGAGCAAGATTATGAGGCTTTTGGCGGTTTGGATTTGCTTTATTCGCCTTTTTCTTTACTTTATCATTGTATGGCAAATAGAGGTTTTGAAGAAAAAATAGGCCTTTATGTGTATAGATACCATGATTTTGTTGCGATGTTAATTTGTAAAAATGAAGCTATATTGTTTGGAAGTTATTTTAATATAGCTAGTCAAAATTATGATGAAGATGATTTTTTTGATGATATTAAAGAAGAATTTGATTTACAAATTGATGATGAAAATCAAGAAGAAGAAAATGAGCAAAATTATGACTTAAAAAGTTTAGAAGAAATGAGTCAAGAGCTTGATAAACTTGAGGAATTAGATGAAGAAAAAGAAGAGCTTCCTATCGAGTCTTTAGAAAATTTTAGCTCAGATATGAAAATGATAGAATACATCATTTCAAGTGTAAAAGAATTTTATCAAAATCCTTTGTATGATAATAGCTTTTTGGAAGAAATTGTGATTTTTGATGAGGAAAGTTTTAGTTCGACCTCGCTTGATTATTTAGAAAATGAGCTTTTTATAAAGCCTAAAGTAGAACTTGTAGATACTTTAAATTTGATGAATGAACTTATGGTGAAGGACTTAAAATTATGAGATATAGTCTAATCAAACCTAAGATAAAACCTGTTTTTAATCTTTTTACTAGAATTTGGATTTATTTTACTAGTATTAGTGTTGCTTTAATTTTTGTAGTATTTATTGTGGTAGTTTTTAAAAGCTATTATGCGTCTGTGCAACTTGATAATAAAAAAGAAGAGTTAGCTCAAATTATCGCACAAATTAATGCTAATAAGCTTAAATATCAAGAATTAGTAAGACAAAATGATAAAGCAGAGTTAATTTTGGGAGATTTAGAGCAAGAACAAGAAAATGGTAAAAATAAAGTTTTATTAAAAAGTATTCAAAATCTTTTTACTCTAGTGCCTAAAAACATATCTTTGGATGAAGTTTTAATGGAAGATAGATCGCTTATTTTAAGAGGCATTACACCTACTAAAGAAATGTTTGCGTTGTTATTAGAGGCTCCATTAAGAAGTATTTTTTCCAATTCTCAAACAAGTTATTATCAATTAGAAAATGGGTGGTATCGCTTTGTAAGTGTAAATATCACTATACCAGAGGAAATGTATGAGCAAAAACGATAAGAGCTTAGAAGAAGCTGATGTATTAAAGATATTGATTTATTCTTTTTCATTTGTTGCACTTTGTGCGATTTTGATTTTATTTTTAATCGTGCCTTTTTTGAAAGATTATAAAATCGAACATTCAAGATTAGCAACCCAGCAAATTCAAAACACTAAAGCAATAAATGAGTTACAAGCTTTAGAAAAAGTTATTGATGAGTTTCAAAAAGTGAATGCGCAAAATTTAGCTCAAATCAATACGGAATTTTCACAAAAAGAATTATTGGAATTTATGAAAAATTACTTTGATGATGTAAAAATCAATCTCATTCCTATTAAAAAAGAGCAAGAGTATCTAAAATATCAGTTTGGAGTTAATGTAAAGATGAAAAATCCTCAAGCTTTTTATTCTTTTTTAAATGATTTGCAAAGATATAAAAATTTAATAGAAATTAGCACTCCTGTAGAGTTTAAATCCGAAGAAAAACACATCAATCTTAAATTTAAGATCAAAGTGTTTTACGCACAAGCTATTCAAAAATGATTACTTCATTATTTTGATAAGGAGTAGCTTTTTCTTCTTTTTTATCATCTTGTTTTACATCTTGAACTTCTGAGTTTTCTTGTGTTTTTGGTTCTTCTTTGATTTCTTTTACACTAGTTTTTAAACTAGATGTGATTTCTTTATAAAAAGCAACAAAAACTTTATCAATTTCTAAAGCACTTGCTGCAAGACTTTCATTAACTTGGGTTGGAACAGCACTATATACCTCTCTAAAGCTTTCTATGCTTGCTTGTCCTTTTATAGGATAATTTAAAATAATAGGATCGTTTAATTTTGCTGAGCTTGTTGTGCTTTGAAAAGTATCTTCTTGATGTAAATTATTTAAATGACTTTGAGCTTCTAAAATAATCATAAAAGAAGATTCCACACTATCGCCTCCAAGACTTGAATTTCTCGTAACCTTATCTTCATATAAACTAGCATTGATAACTATATTAAAAGCATAATCAGGATTTTCATTATCTATAATATATCCCTTACTTTGAAGCAATGCTTTGCTATCTTCTAAAAGTTGTTTTTTGAGTAATTCTAAGCTTTTATTAATTCTTTGATTTAGGGTAGATTGCTCAAAATATGAACTATAAAAAGTATTTTTTATAATTTCCACATCATTGATTTTGACTTTAGGACTATTAGCATTTGTGTTGTTGTGTTCTTCAAAAGTACTTTTAAAATTTGGCATAGAAATATAATAAGTTTTTTGATTACCAGTGCAAGCACTTAAAAATAAAATTATGCTAAAAAATAATAATATTTTTTTCATTTTCTCTCCTTTTGATTTTTATAATTATAACAATTTTTTGCTATATTATATGTTTTATAATAAGGGCTTTTTATGGAATTTTGGCAAAATATTTATACAAATTTTGATGTGGTAGCTTTTGAAATTTTTGGTTTAAAAGTGCATTGGTATGGCATTATGTATGTGTTAGCTTTGCTTGTTGCTTTAATGGTCGCAAAATACTATGCGATTAAAGATAATATGGGAATTTCTAAAGCTATGCTTGATAGCTATTTTATATGGGTAGAAATAGGGGTGATTTTAGGTGCAAGATTGGGTTATATTTTAATTTATGATGCGCATACTTTATGGTATCTTACACATCCTTGGCAAATTTTTAATCCCTTTTATAATGGAGAATTTGTAGGGATTAGGGGTATGAGTTATCATGGAGCTGTTGTTGGATTTTTAATAGCAACTTATGCTTTTTGTAAAAAAAATAAGCAGAATTTATGGAAATATTTAGATTTGGTTGCTATTAGTGTGCCATGTGGATATATTTTTGGTCGTATCGGAAATTTTTTAAACCAAGAATTATTTGGTAGAGCTACAGAAGTGCCTTGGGGTATTTATGTAGATGGGATATTGCGTCATCCTTCACAACTTTATGAAGCATTTTTAGAAGGTTTTGTGGTTTTTGCTATTTTATTACTAATAAAAAAATATAAAAAATACAATGGAGAATTGATTGCTTACTATACGATTTTGTATGCTCTAGCGCGCTTTGTATGTGAGTTTTTTAGAGAGCCTGATTTTGGCATAGGCTTTGTTGCTTTTGGTATGAGCATGGGTCAGATATTGAGCTTATTAATGTTTTTATTAGGACTATTTTTATCTTTTTATTTAAGAAATATTAAAAAAAATTTATAAATTTTTATTTATTTTAAGAATAAAAGTTCTATAATTGCTCCGATATTAAAACTTATCAACTTTTAAAAGGAGTAAATATGAGCCAACTCATTGAAGGTTTTTTAGGCAAGAGTATTGATGGCAAAAAAAGCAAAATGCCAGCAAAACTTGACTATATTCAAAGTGCGACAGGCTTAATTTTAGGCTTGTTTATGTGGGCACATATGTTGTTCGTTTCTACCATTTTGGTTAGTGATGATTTTTTTGATTCAGTGGTTCACTTTTTAGAACTAAAATTTATCATTAATAGCCCTATGATGAGCTACATCACTTCTTTCTTGGCTGCCTGTGTTTTGGTTATTTTCTTTGTGCATGCGGGTCTTGCAATGAGAAAATTTCCTATTAATTTCAGACAATACCAACTTTGTAGAACACACTTAAAATATATGAATCATGGTGATTCTTCTTTATGGTGGGTTCAAGCTGCAACTGGTTTTGTAATGTTTTTCTTGGGTTCTGCGCACTTAATTTTTATCATTACTAATGCAGATAAAATCAGTGCTGATATGTCAGGCGATAGAGTAGTGAGCCATTTTATGTGGTTATTTTACATTGCCTTATTAATCTGTGTTGAGTTGCATGGTAGTATTGGTCTTTATAGATTATGTGTAAAATGGGGTTGGTTTGAAGGTAAAGATGCAAAAGAAAGTCGTAAAAAACTTAAAAAAGCAAAATGGTTTATTAGTATTTTCTTCTTAGTTTTGGGTGTATTAAGCTTAGCTGCTTTTGCAAAAATAGGCTTTAATAATTACCAAAACAACTCTGTAGCGCAAATAGTAAAAACTTATGATGGAGCTAAATATGAACATACAATATAGTGATGCTTTAGTTATCGGTGGTGGTCTTGCAGGTTTAAGAGCTGCTATTGAAGTTGCAAAAAGTGGTCAAAGTGTAACTTTATTAAGTATTTGTCCAGTTAAAAGATCTCACTCAGCTGCTGTACAAGGTGGTATGCAAGCGAGTTTAGGAAATAGCGTTAAAGGTGAGGGAGATAATGAAGATGTACATTTTGCTGATACAGTAAAAGGATCTGATTGGGGCTGTGATCAAGAAGTTGCAAGAATGTTTGCACAAACTGCTCCAAAAGCTGTGCGTGAGCTTGCTGCTTGGGGTGTGCCTTGGACTAGGGTTACAAAAGGACCTAGAACTGTTGTTATAAACGCTCAAAAAACTACTATTGAAGAAAAAGAAGAAGCACATGGTCTTATAAATGCAAGAGACTTTGGTGGTACTAAAAAATGGAGAACATGTTATATCGCTGATGCAACAGGACACTGTATGCTATATGGTGTGGCAAATGAAGCGATTAAACATCAAGTTAAAATCATCGATAGAATGGAAGCAGTGAGAATTATCCATGATGGTAAAAAATGTTTAGGGGCTATTGCTAGAGATTTAACTAATGGGGAATTAATCGCTTATGTTGCTAGAGGAACTATGATTGCAACAGGTGGTTATGGTAGAATTTATAAACAAACTACAAATGCTGTTATTTGTGAAGGTACAGGCGCTGCTATTGCACTTGAAACTGGACTTTGCAGACTTTCAAATATGGAAGCAGTGCAATTTCACCCAACTCCAATCGTACCAAGCGGTATCTTACTAACTGAAGGTTGTAGAGGTGATGGTGGTATCTTAAGAGATGTTGATGGTTACCGCTTTATGCCCGATTATGAGCCTGAGAAAAAAGAACTTGCAAGTAGGGACGTTGTAAGTCGTAGAATGATGGAGCACATTAGAAAAGGAAAAGGTGTAAAAAGCCCTTATGGGGATCATTTATGGCTTGATATTTCTATCCTCGGTCGTGCTCATGTTGAAAAAAATCTTCGCGATGTTCAAGATATTTGTAAGACATTTAATGGTATTGATCCTGCTGATGAGGGTCCAAAAGGCTGGGCACCAGTTTTACCTATGCAACATTACTCAATGGGTGGTATTAGAACTAAACCAACCGGCGAAAGTCAATGGTTAAATGGTCTTTTTGCATGCGGTGAAGCAGCTTGCTGGGATATGCACGGATTTAACCGCTTGGGTGGAAATTCATGTTCAGAAACTGTTGTTGCAGGTATGATCGTGGGAGATTATTTTGCACAATATTGTAAAGAAAATGGTAATGATATTGATACAAATATCGTTAAATCTTTCCTTTCTAAAGAGTATGATTACTTAAAATCTCTTGTTAGCAAAGAAGGAAAACATGATGTATTTGAAATCAAAAATAGAATGAAAGACATTATGTGGGAAAAAGTAGCTATCTTTAGAACAGGCCAAGGTCTTGAAGAAGCGGTTAAAGAGCTTGAAGAATTGTATCAAAAATCACTTGATTTAAAAGTACATGATAAAGAATTAAAATGTGCAAATCCAGAGCTTGAAGAAGCTTATAGAGTTCCAAGAATGCTAAAAATTGCTTTATGTGTTGCTTATGGTGCGCTTTTAAGAACAGAAAGCCGTGGGGCTCATTATAGAGAAGATTATCCAAAAAGAGATGATTTAAACTGGATGAAAAGAACAAATACTTACTGGGTAGAAGGTGAAAGTATGCCTAGAGTTGAGTATGAAGATCTTGACATTATGAAAATGGAAATCCCACCTGCATTTAGAGGTTATGGTGCTAAAGGAAATATCATTGAAAACCCATTAAGTGAAAAACGCCAAGCTGAAGTTGATGCGATCCGTGAAAAAATGGAAGCAGAAGGCAAAGGAAGATATGAAATTCAACATGCTTTAATGCCTTATGAATTACAAGCTAAATTTAAAGCACCAAATCAAAGAATAGGAGTTGATTATGAGTAGAAAATTAACAATAAGAGCATTTAAATATAATCCATTAAGTAAAATTTCTAAACCTCATTTTGTTACTTATGAGCTTGAAGAAACTCCATTTATGACGATTTTTGTGTGCTTAACTCAAATCAGAGAAAAAATGGATGCGGATTTGAGTTTTGACTTTGTATGTAGAGCAGGGATTTGCGGAAGCTGTGCTATGATGATCAATGGTAAGCCAAAACTTGCTTGTAAAACATTGACAAAAGACTATCCAGATGGCGTTATAGAGCTTATGCCTTTACCTGCATTTAGACACATAAAAGATTTAAGTGTTAATACAGGTGAGTGGTTTGATGGTATGTGCAAACGCGTTGAAAGCTGGGTGCATAATGAAAAAGAAACAGATATTTCTAAACTTGAAGAACGTATTGAGCCAGAAGTTGCTGATGAGACTTTTGAACTTGATCGTTGTATAGAGTGTGGAATTTGTGTTGCTTCTTGTGCGACTAAGCTAATGAGACCTGACTTTATCGCAGCTACTGGACTTTTAAGAACAGCTAGATATTTACAAGATCCACATGATCACAGAACCATAGAAGATTTTTATGAATTAGTGGGTGATGATGATGGTGTGTTTGGATGTATGTCTTTGCTTGCATGTGAAGATAATTGTCCAAAAGAACTGCCTTTACAAAGCAAAATCGCTTATATGAGAAGACAGCTTGTCGCTCAAAGAAACAAATAATCCTAGCCCCCAAGAAAAGGGGGCTCTTAAAACCTTACTAAAACAAATTTGGCAAAATCATAGCGTTTATCTTGACACAAATACACTTTTTGATGAAAGTTTGATTGATATTCAAAAAGCAGCAATTGTTTTAAGTACTAATCTTGATAAGTATGAAAGATTTAGCGCTTTGAATGAATTTAAAAGTTTGATGAAAAGTTTAAATTTACGCTTAGACCTTTATGGTATTCAATATGCACAGGTTTGTTTTATTAACGCTTTAAAATTAGGAATTTTGGATAAAAACGAGCTTTTAAAAGCCTTGGAAAAACTTCAAAAAATCACTGATAATACTTTAATATATGCTTTTGTATCTAGGCAAAAAGTCATTCAAAAAGATTACAAGCAAGAAGTTAAAAACTCACATCAAACACTAGATCTCATTAATCAAAATTTACAAGAGCTTTGCGAAGATGAAAAAGCTCAAAAACTCTTACAAGAAGCTTTGGTTAAATTTAGTAATATTGATTTTTCTATCGCAGTAACGGGTGTGGTAAATGCAGGTAAATCAAGTATGCTAAATGCACTTTTAAAAAAAGATTTTTTAGGTGTATCTAATGTGCCTGAAACTGCAAATTTGAGCATTTTAAAATATGGTAAAAATCAAAAAGCTAAGATATATTTTTGGAGTGAAGAAGAATGGCAAGATATTTTAAAAAGCTCTAAAGATAATCAAGACATGCAAGAACTAATCAAGCAATTAGAGCAAAATTTTAATCTAAATGAGTATATTGAAAAAGAAAATAAAAATATAGAAATAAAAATTGAAGAATTAAAAAATTACACTAGTGCAAAAAACAAAATTTCAGCACTTATTAAAAAAATAGAGCTTTTTTCATCGCTTGATTTTTTAAAAGATAATGTTTGTATAGTTGATACTCCAGGACTTGATGATGTGATCATCCAAAGGGAGCTTTTAACAAAAGCTTATATAAGTAAAGCTGACTTTTTAATCCACCTTATGAATGCTTCTCAAAGTCTTAGTCAAAAAGATTGTGATTTTATTATAGAATGTTTGCTAACTTCAAGGGTAAGTAAGCTTTTGATTGTGCTTACTAAGGCTGACTTGCTTAGTCAAAAAGACTTGCAAGAAGTAATTAACTATACTAAAAATAAGCTCAAAGAAAATTTAGCACAAAAGCAGCTTAGCCAAGAATTATTAAATAATTTAGATTTTGTGTGTATTTCTTCAAAACTAGCTAATGATTTTTATCAAAAAGGAGCTGGAAATTTAGAGCAAAGCAATATTTTAACACTAGAAGAACTTATAGCTAAAAGCTTATATGATAAAAACAAAATCGCTCTAAGTGCTTATAAAAAAGAATTATTATTACATTTAGAAAAAATAGAAGAAAAAATTAAATTTTCTAATAAAATGCTAAATTATGAAAACTTTGAGCTTGATAAGCAAAATCAAACTATTATCAATGATTTTAAAGCAAAAAAAGAAAAATTAATGCAAGTAAAAGCAGAGCTAAGTGCTATTTTCAACAAAAAAGATGAAAATACTCAAGAAATTTTAACGCTTTTGCATTTACTAGCTAAGAAATTAAAAGAAAAACTCATAGATGAGCTAAAATATAATCAAAATAATAAAATCAAAAACAACACTCAAAGACTAAATACTATCATCGATACGACTTTAAAAGATGGAATTTTTGATCTTTTAAGAGAGTTAAAACAGCAAAGTGAGTATAAGGTCAATGAGCTTAAAAACACTCTAAGTGTGAAATATGATTTTTTAAAAGCTATTTTAGAGCAAAATTGTGATGATTTTAAAAGTAAGGTTGAAGCAAAAATAGAAAGCATTTTAACTAATGAACTTTTTATGACATTAAAAGTAGGACTTTTAAAAAATTTAGAGTTTGCTCAAGATATTTATAAACTAGAAAGCTCTTTAGAAAATCAAATTTTGAAAAAATTACAAACATTTAATATAGAAAAAATTGCCCTAGATTTAAAAAACAATCAAGAATTTTTTACTAATTTAGAGCTTAGTTTAAATTTATACGAAAAAGAACAAGAAGAGCAAATCAAAGACTTAAAAGACTTGATTTTACAAATAGAACAAAATGAGCAAAACTCCAAAGAGCTTTTAGAAAAAAACAATACAAAATTACAAAGTTTAAAGACTTTAAAAACGGAGCTTTTAAATGCAAAATGATTTGATTAATGATTTTTTAAAAGCTTATGAAAATGCTTATTGTAAAAGCTTTGATGATAGTTTTGAAGGAAAAATTCTAGCAATCAAAAATGCGTTTTTAGAACCAAGTTTGCATTTAAATGATGTTTTTTTAAAAGATCTTGAAATGATTATAGCTAGCTATAAAAGGGCCATTAATGTGGCTATTATAGGACAATTTTCTAGTGGTAAATCCACGCTTTTAAATTTGATTTTACAAAAAGAATGCCTGCCAACAGGTGTGGTTCCAGTGACTTTTAGGCCTACTTTTTTACGCTATGCTAAGGAGTATTTTTTAAGAGTTGAATATGAAGATGGTAGTGATGAGATTGTTGATATAGATGAGCTTTCTAAATTTAGCGATCAAAGAAATGAGCTAAAAGAAACTAAAAGTTTGCATCTTTTTGCGCCTATTGAGCTTTTAAAAGATATCACGTTTATAGATACCCCAGGTTTAAATGCAAACACCACCGACACGCTAACTACTTTTAAAGAGCTTTCTTTTATGCATAGTGCTATTTGGCTTAGTTTGATTGATAATGCAGGTAAAAAAAGTGAAGAAGATGCTATAAAAGCAAATACTAAGCTTTTAGAGCGTGGTGGGATTTGCGTGCTTAATCAAAAAGACAAGTTAAGTCAAGATGAGCTAGAAAATGTTTTAAATTATGCACATTTAGTTTTTGGTAAGTATTTTGAAAAAATCATCGCAATTTCATGCAAAGAAGCAAAATTTGATTTACAAAAGTCAAATTTACCTTTACTTTATGAGTATTTAAAAGAACTTGATTGTGAGCGTATTAAAAAAGATTTTATTAAAGAAAAACTTGGTAATTTATGCGAACTTTTGTCAAATCAATACGATTTATTTCAAAATGCACTAGAGCAATTAGAGCTTAAATTTAATGCTATTTTGCAAACTTTCAAAGTAAGCAAACTAGAGCAAAAAATCAAAATTTTAAATCATAATTGTTTAGATAAATTAAAACTTGTTGGAGAAAAAATCGCCCAAGAAATTTTAAAATTTATTAAAGAAAAAGATAGTAGTTATTACAGGGAAGCCAAGGGTTTATTTAAGAAAAATCTTTATGAAAAAGTTGCTTATAAAGCACCGTATCTTTCAAGTGATGATGCGTTTTTGGCTATGTTTTATAATTCTGAAGTAATGAATAAGGAATTTAAAAGATTAAAAAATGAAATCGCCTTAGAATTTAGTCAAATCAAAGATGATTTTTCTTTATTTTTTACTCATTTAGAAGAGCAAATTTTGCTTTTTAAGGCTCAATTTTCAAATTTACAAAAAGAAAATGCCTTAGAAAGTGAAAAAGAATTTGCTAGTTTTAGAAGCTTTGCTAGTGCTAGCGAGGAGCTTTTTTTAAAAGATTTTAAGCAATTATTATTTAAAAGCCAACTTGAACTTGATCTATTTTTAGAAAAGCTTAATCTAAAAGCTTTAGCAAATTATGAAAGTGCTACTAAGCTTACTTTGGGATTTTTTAGCGCTAAAATGAATGCGAGTAAAGAATTTTATGAGCTTGATAGTACCGAGTTTAGCTTATATCATCCAAAAGCAAGTGAAGTGCATCAAAGGGTATTAACTGAGCTTAATGTCTATGAATTTGAAGATTTACTTTTAAATAAGCCCGTAGTTTTAAAAATTTATAAAAATTATATGCAAAGTTTTGTTGATTTTATTGAAGCTAAAAGACAGATTGTTCTGAATTTAAAAAATGAATTTGAGGCTAAAAAATCAATGATTTCTAGCATCAAATCCCAAATTTCTAAGCTTTAAAAATTTTTTCTAAGTGCGCTTTGTAGTTTGTGAAATACTCTTGCACTTGAGGATTTTTGATTACATCATTGGCTATGAAAGTAGGTAAGGCACTCATACCTAAGAACTCATGTGCTTTGTGAAAGTGTAAATACACTCCATCAACCCCAGCTCCATTAAAGAATTCATTCTCATCATTAAAGGCTTGTATTGGAGCATTCCAAGTTAGCGAAAGCATATATTTTTTATTTTTTAAAAGCCCGCCACTTCCGTATTTTTTACTTGCATCATCTCTGCTTCTACCATCGTTTTTATAAAACACTCCATGTCCTGCTGTGAAAACATCGTCAATGTATTTTTTCACTATCCAAGGCTCACCCATCCACCAACCAGGCATTTGCCAAATCAAAACATCCGCATTTAGAATTTTTTCCATCTCATCGTTTATATCATAGCCTTGATCTATGTGTGTTTGTTGGGTTTGTAAACCAAGTTCTTGTAAAGTCTTAAGTGCAAGCTCATGCAAGCTTGTGTTTAATCTTCCTTTAGAGTGTCCAAAGTCTTTTGCACCGTTTAATAATAATACTTTTTGCATATTTATCCTTTTGCGTTTTTTGAAATTATAATTTAACTATAATTTTATTTCAATACTGAAATTTATGTAAGATACTATACTATAAGAAAGTGTAAAACAAATATGTTACTTTTTATGATTGATTTTTTAAAAATAATACAAAAATTGTATTATTTTTTTTATTTAAGACTATATTAAAAAAGCAAGGAATAGAATGAATATAAGTTGATATTGTCAACAAAAAGGAGGAAAATATGCAAGATAATGTCATCGATCGTAGAAATTTTTTTAAATTAAGTCTTTTGGGTGGTGGTGTGGTTGCTGCTAGCGCTATGAGTGGTGGAGCTATATTGCATGCTGCAGAATTAACTCATGCGCACAAGAAAACACAAGGAGGTTCAAATAAAATAAGAGGAAAAATGTTTTTTCAAGTGCAGACTGATTTTGATAATCTAAGTGCAGCATGTGAGAGAATTTATCCAAAAGATGAGCAAGGTGATGGTGCTATAGGCTTAGGCGTGCCTTATTTTATTGATAATCAATTAGCTTCAGCTTATGGTTATAATGATAGAGAATATCTGCAAGGGCCATTTACAGAAGGAATTGCTGAGCAAGGTTATCAAACCCCAATGAAGCGTAATGAGATTTTTTTAGAGGGTGTTAAAGCTTTGGAAATAATATCTCAAAAGCGTTATAAAAAAACTTTTTCATCTTTAAAAGGGGTTGAGCAAGATAAAATTTTAGTTGATTTAGAAAAAAATAAAATCGATTTCATAGGATTTAAATCTTCTGAATTTTTTACTCTTTTAAGAGATATGACAATAGCTGGAGTTTTATCTGATCCAATTTATGGTGGTAATGATAATAAAAATGGTTGGAGAATGATGCAATATCCTGGTGCTCAAATGAGTTATATTGACAAGATCACAAGTGATGAGTTTTTTGACATAGAGCCTATGAGCTTAGCTGACATGGAAGGATAAATTATGGCAGAAGTATTAAAAAAAGTAGATGTGGTAACAGTAGGAGCTGGTTGGACAGGTGGTATAGTTGCAGCAGAACTTACCAAGGCTGGATTGACTGTCTTGAGCTTAGAGCGTGGTATGATGCAAACTACGGAAAATTTTGCAATGATTCACGATGAGTGGAGATATGGTATTAACTATGGTTTAATGCAAGATTGCTCAAAAGATACAGTAACTTTTCGCCATAATGTTAATGGTTTGGCTTTACCATATAGAAAAATGGGATCTTTTTTACTTGGAAGTAATGTTGGTGGTGCAGGGGTGCATTGGAATGGTTGGACCTTTAGATTTTTACCTTATGATTTTGAGATTAAAACAAAAAGTTTTGAAAGATATGGTAATAAATTAGGCGATGATTATACTTTGCAAGATTGGGGTTTAACCTATAAAGATATGGAACCTTATTATGATAAGTTTGAAAAAACCTGTGGAATTTGTGGAGAAGAAAACCCACTTGCTGAAAAAATGGGTTTGTTTAGATCAAGTCCTTATCCGCAAGAACCTTTAGAAAACACTAAAATGCTTAAACGCTTCGAAAAAGCTGCAAGAGAAATGAAATTGCACCCATTTAGATTACCTGCGGCTAATTCAAAAGGCGGTTATACTAATCCAGATGGTCAAGATCTAGCCCCGTGTCAATATTGTGCTTATTGTGAGCGTTTTGGTTGTGAGTATGGTGCTAAGGCTAGTCCTATTAATACTGTCATACCTAAAGCTATGAGCACAGGAAAATATACTATAAGAACTCATAGTAATGTTATAGAAATACTAAAAAAAGATGGCAAAGCTACAGGAGTTAGGTTTGTAGATACAAGGACTATGAAAGAATATATTCAGCCAGCAGATATTGTAGTGCTTACAAGCTATATGTTTAATAATGCCAAGCTTTTAATGGTAAGTGGTATAGGTGAGCAATATGATCCAAATACAGGCAAAGGAACTTTAGGTAAAAACTATTGTTATCAAATCAATATGGGAACAACAGCGTTTTTTGATGAGCAATTTAATACATATATGGGTTCAGGTGCTTTAGGTACAACTTGCGATGATTATAATGGGGATAATTTTGACCACTCGAAAGAGAAGTTTTTGCACGGAGCTATGATTTATAGTGTGCAACTTGGAAATCGCCCTATCCAATCAGCTCCGCTGCCAAAAGGAACTCCAAGTTGGGGAGCTGAATTTAAAAAAGCTTTAAATTATAATTTTACAAGAGCTATTACAGTAGGAGGACAAGGTGCATCTTTACCACATAAAAGCAACTATTTGAGTTTGGATCCAACCTATAAAGATGCTTTTGGAATGCCACTGGTAAGACTTACTTATAATTTTACAGATCAAGATCGTGCTTTACATAAATTTATAACAGATAAAACAGCTGAAGTAGCTAAAAAAATGCAAGGAGTGAGATCGATTAAAAAAGGAGCATACTTGAAAGATTATAGTATAGTGCCTTATCAATCTACACATAATACGGGTGGAACTACTATGGGTGCTGACCCTCAAACAAGTGTTGTTAATACTTATTTGCAACATTGGGATATGGATAATCTTTTTGTTGTGGGTGCAGGAAATTTTCAGCACAATAGCGGATATAATCCTACTGATACAGTTGGAGCTTTGGCTTATCGTTGTGCAGAGGGTATTTTAAAATATCATAAAAATGATAGACAATTAGTATAGATATATGTGAAGCATTTTGCTTCACATATTATTTTTCGCTACTGTCTTTTTCTTTTTTCTTTTTCCATAAATGAAGCGCAACTCCACATGCGCCACCAACAATAGCAGCAATGATAAGATTTGTGATGAAATCCATCGAAATCCTTTTTAATGTGTATTCATTTTGATAAAAAATGATTTTGGATTATAATATAAAAAAGCATAATACTATATTAAAGGAAAGTATATGGAAGAAAAGTGCGATTTTACAGAATGTGGGTTTAACTATACCTTGTCTTTGATTTCAGGCAAATACAAGATGAGTGTTTTGTACTGCTTGTTTCGCTATGAAGTTGTAAGATATAATGAACTTAAAAGATATCTTGGCAATATTTCTTTTAAGACTTTGACACATACTTTAAGAGAGCTTGAAAATGATGATTTAATCACGCGTAAAGAATATCCACAAATCCCTCCAAAAGTAGAATACAGCCTTGCTAAAAAAGGACAAAGCTTGATCCCTATTTTACAAGCGATGTGTGATTGGGGCGAGGCAAATCAAAAGGAAGAAAAATGATAGAATTATTAGATGGTATAAATTTAGAAAAATACATGGGTACATGGTTAGAAATGGCTAGAAAACCTGCATTTTTTCAAAAAACTTGCAAAAGCGCCAAGGCAGAATATGAGCTAGAGTATGAAGGCTCTACGCCTATAATTAAAGTTAAAAATATATGCACAAAAGAAAATGGAGAAATCTCTCAAGCAAATGGCAAAGCTAGGGTAAAATCTCCAAGATCTTTAGCGGTTAAATTTAGTATATTTATGAATATTTTTAACAAACCAAATTATGAGATTATTTACATTGATACAAATTATCAAGTTTCTATCGTAGGTAGTCCTGATAAAAAATATCTTTGGATTTTATCAAGAGAGATTTTAGCAAAAGAGCAAATAAACTCTTTGCTTGAAATAGCCAAGCAAAGAGGTTTTGATACTAGCGATGTGATTTTTGATGAGTATTAATTTTCTGCACTCATATCGATTACATAGCGGAATTTGGCTTTTCCTGAAGTGAGGTTTTCATAAGCTTTGTCAATCTCACTTGGCTTGATGAGTTCAATTTCAGGATAAATTCCATGTTCTAAAGAAAAATCAAGCATTTCTTGAGTTTCTTTAATGCCCCCAATAAGCGAGCCATATACTTTTTTACCTGCTTTATGTACAAAGTGAATGATGTTAATGCTAGGACTTACTTCATGTGGAGGTAATCCTACGATAGCCATCTCACCACCAAATTTTAACAAATCCATATAAGCTAGTGGATCATAAGGGGTTGGTATAGTAGAGATGATGAGGTCAAATCTTTCTTTTACCGCACTTTTATCTGTACTAGTATAAAAATTACTCACACCCATAGCTAAAGCTTGCGCTTTTTTGTTCTCATTTCTTGCAAAAACACTTACTTTTGCTCCCATTTTTACAGCATATTTAACTGCCATCATACCAAGCCCACCAAAACCTGCTACGGCTACACTTGAGCCTTCTTTGATGTTTGAAAATTTAAGCGGTGAGTAGGTAGTAATACCCGCACAAAGTAAAGGCGCTACTTTGTCAAGTGGAGCATTTTTTGGTACATTGATAGCAAATTTTTCACTTACTACGATGTTGTTTGAGTAGCCTCCATAGGTGTTTTCATTATCATGAAATACATCTTTGCAGTTATAAGTGTAGATGGTTTTACCATTTTCACAAAATTGCTCTTGAGATTTTTTGCATGCTTCGCACTCTCCGCATGAGTTTACCATGCACCCAACCCCAGCATAATCACCTACTTTAAATTTACTCACATTTTCACCCACCGCTATAACTTCTCCTGCTATTTCATGGCCAGGTACGCAAGGGTAGGTTGCCTCGCCCCATTCGCTTCTTGCGGTGTGAATGTCACTATGGCAAATTCCTGCGTATTTGATAGCGATTAAGATGTCGTTTTTACCTACTTTATGGCGTGTAAATTCAAAAGGCGTGAATTTAGAATCCTTGCTAAGCATGGCATAACCTTTACTTTTAACACGACCATTTTCTAAAAAGATTTTTGAGTCCATTTTCTCTCCTTTGTGGTTTTTGAAATTATATTAAAGCTAGGTTTTTATTGCAATAGGGAAAATAAAGTAAGATACTATACTCAAGGTGCGTTTGTGGGTTTTGCAAAAAAAATATATAATTTAACTACCGAGTTTTTCTCGGTAGTTGTGAATTTTTCAAAAATTAAAAATTTTTATCTAAAACATATTTTTTATCTATTATAAATGATTTTTCTGTGGATGTATTATCTTCTTTTTTGCTTTGTATATAATAAACATCTTTTGCATCCGATAGAATACGCACATTTTCTACTTTTATATCTTCTGTGTTTTCAATAAAGCTGATATTATTATCTATTAATTTATCTTTTAGAGTTTTATTTTTGCTTAGTAATAATTCTGCGTCAAAATTACCTATTTTTAAATATGAAATAATATTTTTATTTAAAGCATAAAGAGAAAAAATCAAGATGATGGCATTGGCAAGTATAAAAAATTTAAAATCATTAATGTAAAATAAAAAACTGAATAAACCTAAAATAAGAATACAAGCAAAGAATAAATAAATATCATTAATTTTTTGTGTTTTAATAATAACAAGGGCATAAATAAAAGCAATAACTGCATATAATATAAATATTAATATAATCTGCATTGCGCAAATTTCTATCGTGTTTGATGAAATTATATATTTTCTCCCAAAAAACAATAGTATTATATTTACAATAACTAATATAATTAAAAATAAACTAAGGTCGCTTAGTGTAACAAAAGCTGTTGTTGATGCGGTAAAGCAAATTACTATAGGAATTATTCTTGGTGTTTTAAGAAAATATTTATGCAATTCTCTTGAAAAAACGAATATTGCTATATAGAAAAAACAAAAAATACCTCCAAATAAAATACCTGTTACTGCCAAAGCGATTATCTTTTGGCTGTCTATAAAAGGAATAGTTTTTGTTTGTATAAAATGCTGTGTTAGTATGAATATGACTATAAAAAATCCTACGATATTAATCAATGAAAATAAATCTTTTGAATTTTCTAAAACTAATTTTGAAATATTGGTAAAATATTGCGTATCTTTTCTTGCTCTATAAGATTCTTTATATTTTATAAATTTGGATTCAGATTTAAAAATTAACTCTTTTGGGTTTTTAAAAATTGATTTTAATGTATTAGTAAAATCTTGCATATATTTTCTTATTCTATGAGATTTTGTAAGTTCGGATTTATGTTTATTGAGCTTTTCTAGTTTTATTTCATCAATATTCTTTACATACAAATTAAAACAAAAATAAATTTCATCTTCTAAATCATTGATTTCATGAGGATTGTTTTTAAATTTTGTGTATTCTAAATTATTAAAAAATAATATTTCTTTATTTATAAGTTCTTGTAATCTTCTATTTATTATCTTTATATTCTCATGGTTTAAAATTTCTTCTTCTTTTTTAAGTTCTTCAATTAATTCTTGACAATCTTGTAGCTTTTTTTCTTTTGTAGCTAACAGAGTTTCAAAATTCATTAATAATCCTTATTTTATATTATCACAATTAGTATTAAGGCATTAAAACAATATCTACCAAATCATTTTCTTTTATATTATCATGCGCTATCATTAATGCGGCTTTGTGGTTAAGGTTGTTGATGATGGCACTTGAACCTTGTTTTTTGCCTTTTAAATTGGCATAAATTTTTCCGTCTTTAAATTCTACATTACAAGCTACAAATTCTAAATGCGAACTTTTTTTCTTATAGTCAGTATTTGCAAATGCCTTAAATACATAGTCTTTTTCTTGTAAAAGCCAAGCATTTAAAAGTTCTCTTACATATAAATTAAACATTACCATAGCCGAGTATGGAAAACCCGGTAGCGCAAAGATGAATTTATCTTCAAATTTGGCTATTTTGATGTGTTTGCCAGGCTTTACATCGACTTTGTCTATGATGACTTCATACTCTTTAACAGCTTGCTTTAAAAAGTCAAAATCCCCCATGGAAACTCCACCAGTGGTAACTAAAATATCACATGCATTAAGTGCTTGTTTTAAAACACTTGGAGTTTTTTGCATATCATCTTTTAAAAGTGGGAAAATTCTAGCTTCAGTACCAAGTTTTTTTGCCATATTAGCTATGGCTACATGGTTTGATGAGCGAATTTGTGCAGGGTGCTCTAAGCTTTCGCCCAAGTCTTTGATTTCACTTCCACTACTTAGCACGCCTATGATAGGTTTAGCAAAAACACTAATGTGAAAGTGTCCAAGCTCGGCTAAAAGTGCTATCTCGCTATAGCCTAGTTTTGTACCTTTAGTGAGTAAAATTTCACCTTCGGTGTAGCTCTCGCCCACCTTTCTTACAGCAAAGCCTTGTGGAACTTTTTCTTTTATATAAATCACATCGTTTTTAACTTCTACTTTTTCCACAGGTACTAAGGTATCACAACCATCACTCATTAAAGAGCCTGTAAAGGTTTTAACACATTCTTTATTTTGTATTTTAAAGCTTGGAAAAACTCCCGCAGGCACTTCACCTATGATAGACAAAGGCTCATCTTGCTCACTAAATTTAATCGCATAGCCATCCATAGAAGCAGTGGGAAATTGAGGGTTATTAGTAGAAGCTTTGATGTCTATGGCTAAAATTCTATCTAAGCACTGTGTTAAAGCGATATTTTCTATCTTTTCATATGCTTTTATATGTGAATGAAGTATGTCTAAACTTTGACTATAAGAAGTTAGCATTTTAGTCCTTAGTGCTTAAAATTCCTGCTCCTTGAAGTTTCAAAGAGCGTTCTTTGGCATAAATTTTTTCGCCATTAATGATATCATATTTCCATATAGGCGCACTTGCTTTAAAATCTTCTACAAAGTCATTAATCAGCTTAAGTCCTAGTTTTCTTTGCTTGCTTAAAACCCCAGCAAAATAAGAACTCTCATGCACCTTAACCTCGCCGATAGAGTGAGCAAACATCAAGCTTACATTTTCATTTGCAAGTTTTTGGCACCACTTTTCAAACCAAGTTTTTAATAAAGGCTCATATATATCAAAACTCAAAGCCTCAATCTCATCTTCAGCTCTGACTATACCGCAAAATGTGATCAAAGCTCCGCAGTTTTTGTCTTTAGCATATTCATACCATCTAGCATAAATGCTAGGAATTTCTAAGGCTCCTTGGTGTAATTCAAACATAACTCATCCTCCACAAACCGGCGGAAGTAGGCAGATTTTATCCCCATCTTTTAAGGTGGTTTCATCATCAAAAACCATTTCATCATTTAAAGCAACCGCACAAAGCTCAAGCCATTCTTTTAAGCTTTCATCTTGCCCTAAAATTGCTTTTAATTCTTTAAGATTGTTTATGTTTAGTTCTAAGCTTTCTTTGTCAATTGGCCCTAGAAATTCGACTTTTACCATTTTTTACCTTTATTCTTTGATTTCTAAAATTCCCATCATTCCAAGATCTTCATGCTCTAAAATATGGCAGTGAAACATTCTAATACCGGTAAATTTTTGACTCATTCTAAGTCTTAATTCTTCCCCAGGTCTTACATTAATCGTATCTTGCAATGCTCTGAATTTTGCTTTTGTTATTTTACCCTTAAATTTAGAAGAAATGAGTTCAAATTGTGTTCCGTGTATATGGAAAGGATGATCCATATGTGATTTGTTTTTTACTACCCATTCTTCTACTTCATTTAATTTTGAGGTTAAATCCGTTCTATTCATATCAAATGTTTTACCATTGATTAAAAACATAGAGGCAAGGCTTTTTTTGATTTCTTCTTCACTTTTTTTATCAATACCATGCATTTGCATATGATCTTCACTCATAATCACTTCTTTAAAGTTTGTAGCTTCTTTTAAAGGTGGAAATTCGCGTAATTTTTCAGGTATGTTTTCTATAGTTTTTTCTACTTTAAGATCAGCTAACATAAGAGTGTAAGGTTCTTCTTTAACAAGCATTTTATCGCGGTCATAATAAGTACTTTCAAGTTTAAAATCACCTTTATTTGCTTTGATTAATACTTCTACTCTTGAAGCAGGACTTAAAAATAACTCATCTAATTCAATACCTTTTTCTATAAGCCCTCCATCAGTTCCTACTAAAATAAATTTAGCACCTTTAATGCGTAAATTTAAATATCTTGCCGCACAAAAATTATAAATACGAATTCTTTGAGCTTTGTCAAGTGTTATTTTTGGCTTTAATTGTCCATTGATAAGAACTAAATTTCCTTCTCTACCATTTAGCCAATCAAATAAATTATTATCAGGAATTTGTGCATTTTCATCTAAACGCAAATCGCTAATCACCCAATCTTGTTCTTGTAAATGCGACAATGCATCTTTTTTAGCTTTTACTACAAATATCCCTGCTAAACCTTTATAAACTTGCTTTGCTGTGGTATAGTGTGGGTGTGGATGATACCAGTAGGTTCCTGCTGAATTTTCTCCAAGTTTAAAGCGATAAATTCTTTCTCTACCAGGCATGATAGGATCATGTGGATTACCATCTTGTTCAGGTGGTATATCAAGTCCATGCCAGTGGATAGTAGTTGGTTCTTTTAAACTATTTTTTACCAAAATTTCTACAGTGTCACCTTCATAAACTTCTATTTTAGGTCCAGGTATAGAGCCATTGTAAGTAAAGCATTTTGTTTTTTTACCTTTAACAAGTTCTATTTGACTTTCTTTGACTTCTATACTTGATCTAAAGAAATTTTTCTTTGTGCTTGTGTTTTTTAGAAGTTTTAAATTTGCTAATGTTTGTCCGTTAGGAAAGTCTTTTTCATCGAGTAATTTAATGTTTGGATTTTCTAGTTTGATAAAAGAAGTATCGATTTCTTTTGTATCTTTTTGTGTATGTTTTGAGTGCATATTATGATGAGAATGATCCCCCATTGCATAAGCGCTGCTAATACTTGCTAAACCTAAAGCATTAAATTTTAAAAATAACCTTCTGTCCATCAAATTTTTACTCCTAAATTAATTTTGATTTGGATTTTGATTATAGCTATTATTTGATTAATGATTGTAAATTATAAAAACAAGATATAATTTTAATATGATTTGTTATACAAGTGGTTTTAAATCAAAAATTAAGGATAAATAATGCTAATTAAAAATCATTTAGATAAAGACTTTCAAACCCCCGCTTATATTTTAGAAGAAGATAAACTTAGAAAAAATTGTGAACTTTTGGCTAAAGTGAGCGAGCAAAGTGGAGCAAAAGTTTTACTTGCTCTAAAGGGTTTTGCTTTTTCAGGTGCTATGGATATAGTGGGTGAGTATTTATCAGGTTGTACTTGCAGTGGGCTTTGGGAAGCTAAATTTGCAAAAGAATATATGGATAAAGAAATTCATACTTTTTCACCTGCTTTTAAAGAGGATGAAATAGATGAAATCATCGATCTTTCACATCATATAGTATTTAATTCTTTTAATCAGTTTAAAAAATTTAAAGACAAAGCAAGTAAAAAGTCTCTTGGTTTGCGCTGCAATCCAGAGCTTTCAGTGGCTCCAAAAGAACTTTATAATCCTTGTGGTAGATTTTCAAGACTAGGAATTCGTGCGATTGATTTTGAAAATGAAGATTTAAGTGCCTTAAGTGGGCTTCATTTTCATGCTTTATGTGAAGAAAGTGCACATTCTTTAGAGCTTGTGTTAAATGCTTTTGAAGCTAAATTTTCAAAATTTATTAAAAATATGAAATGGGTTAATTTTGGTGGAGGCCATCATATCACAAAAGAAGGTTATGACACGCAAAAATTAATTGATCTTTGTAAAAAATTTAGCGATAAATACGGGGTGCAAGTGTATCTTGAGCCAGGTGAGGCTGTGGGTTGGCAGTGTGGGACTTTAGTTGCAAGTGTGATAGACATAGTAGAAAATGAGAAAAAAATAGCTATTTTAGATACTTCAAGCGAAGCTCATATGCCAGATACTATCATCATGCCTTATACAAGCGAGGTTTTAAATGCTAGAATTTTATCAAGTCGTGATGGGGAAAAATATAGTGAGTTAAAAGAAAATGAATTTGCTTATTTACTTGGTGGCAATACTTGTCTAGCAGGAGATATCATGGGTGAGTATGCTTTTAATCAAGAGTTAAAAATAGGACAAAAAATAGTATTTTTAGATCAAATTCATTATTCTATAGTTAAAAACACCACTTTTAATGGAGTAAGACTTCCAAATTTAATGTTCTTAGATAAGAATGAAAATTTATCTATGGTAAGAGAATTTGGTTATGAAAATTATTCAAAAAGAAACTAAAAATTGAGTTTTTTTGTAGTTTTTTGCAAATTTATGTTTTTTAAATAAAACTTTTTTTAAAATAAAAATGGAAACTGAAAATTAACAAAACTACAATGCTAAGCTTTAGCTAGCGTGTAATGTTTAGGAGTAATTTATGCATAGGGTTATACTAGCTCTTTTAGCCTGTTTTAACTTTCTATTTGCTCAAGAAAATTTTGAAGTTAAAAATACTCAAATTTGGGATGTGCAAAGAGTGATGAATATAGAAAGTTATCAAAATTTTGGTGCTTTGTGGACTAAACTACAAGGTGAATATATTGCAAGTGCTGTTTTGATTATACTTATAGTGGTAATTTCAGCTTTTGCATTGCATTATATGGTCATAGGTCCAAAGAAATTTTCTCATGATGGTAAGAAAATTTATGCCTTTTCGGTATTTGAAAGATTGTTTCATTTTGTAGCGGCAATTTCTTGGATTATCCTTGTGCCAACCGGTCTTATTATGATTTTTGGATCATATTTTGGTGGTGGATTTTTTGTAAGAATGTGTAAAAACTTACATGGCATTGCTACTATTTTATTTATCATTTCTATCATTCCTATGCTTTTATGTTGGATTAAAAGAATGCTTCCTGCAAGTTATGATTTAAGATGGATGATGATGGTTGGTGGATATTTAAGTAAAGAGAAAAAACCTGTGCCTGCTGGCAAGTTTAATTTTGGTCAAAAATCTTGGTATTATATAGCTGTTTTTGGTGGATTTTTGATGATAATCACCGGTGCGTTTATGTTTTTCCTTGATTTTAATTCTACTTCTTTACAATCTATTTTTGGAATTTCTCATATAGATATTTTAAGAGCTTCAGCTATCATCCATAATATTTTGGGTATTTTATGTGCGGTATTTTTTGCTATTCATATTTATATGGCTGTATTTGCTATTAAAGGAAGTATCCATTCTATGATTAGTGGTTATAAAGAAGAAGAGGAAGTTTATATTTTACATTCTTATTGGTATAAAGAATTAAGCGATAAAAAACAAATCAATCCATCATTTACTTACGATTCTAAAACAAAATTTTAAAATCTCACTTGATTTTTTTAAATTTTCCTTGTTATAATCAAATAAAAATAACAAGGAAAATTAATGATACAAGATATTGATCTTTCGCGCAAATATTTTTATGAATTTTTTTCAAAAGCTTTTAATTTTATCGATGAAAAAGAGTTTAAAATTTGGCATGAACAAGTTTTAGTTTTAGCTCAAAGTCCTTTAGATGATAGTTTAAAGTCTGATTTTGAAAAACTTAGCGCATGCGATTTTGCAAGTTTTAAAGAAGAACAAAATGCGGTGTTTTTTGATTTTTCTTACGTGAATGTGCCTATTAGCGCTTCTTTTTATGATGAGGGCAGAGATGATGGCAAAATGAAGCTTCAAGCCTGTGAAATCATTAGAAAAACCAAATTTAGAAAAAAAGAAGATTGCAGACAAAGTGAAGATGAATTTGGCTTTTTGTTTGCTTTTATGGCAAGCATTATTGAGCATGATTTGAAAGTTGCACAGCAATTATTTCGCTTTGTGATAAATCCTGTAATAGATGAGTTTATAGAAAAATTACAAATCCACAAAAATTCAAATTTTTACATTGCTATTGCTAATATTATGAAAGTCTTTTTTACAAACGAAAGAGCTTATTTAGAAGTACAAGCACCTATAAAAAAAGAAGGTAAAAGTATAGCAGATGAAGCTTTACAAAGACTTCCTTATGAACCAAGACTTCCTACTAAATTTAGTAAAACAAATATAGAAGAACTTAGCAAATTATAAAAATAAATATGTATTTTGTTACCAAAATACATATTATCAAAATCATCTTTTTATGAAAATAGAAATTAAATAAAATCTTAAGTGAAAATATGCAAAAGTTATAATGTTTAAGTGTGTAAATACTTTAAAATTAAGTATTTATAGTTATTCTTTACTTTTATTTCAAAGGAGAGAACATGGAGGCCAATCAAAGAAGGGATTTTTTAAAAAAATCTTTGAAAATTGGTGCTTTAGGGGTAGTAGCTGGAGCGAGCGTTAATGCTTTAGCTAAAGATGATTACCAAGAGCAAAATACCGTAGTTTTAGGAAAAAGTACTAAAAAAGAAGTGCTTTATAAAAAAACTATGCATTGGGAAAAATACTACAAAATAGCTTACTAATTAAGAAAGGAAGAAGATGGCATTAGCAAGAAGAAATTTTCTTAAGCTTGCTGGTATTGCTGGTCTTGGAAGCGCGGCTTTTGGTAGTGAAAACAAAGCTATTAGAGTTGCAAGTGAACAAGAAGTAGCAAATCCTTATCCGGATTCTAAGATTGTTAGAACAATCTGTAGTATCTGTAGTGCAGGCTGTGGAATTAAAGCAGAAGTGCAAGATGGAGTTTGGGTGCGTCAAGAAAACGCTATAGAACATCCTATTTCTCAAGGATCACACTGCTGTAAAGGGATAGATCAAATCGATCTTACTAAATCAAAACAGCGTATTAAATATCCTATGAAAAAAGAAAATGGCAAATGGGTACGTTTAACTTGGGAGCAAGCTATCAATGAAATTGGTGATAAAATGCTTGAAATCCGTAAAGAAAATGGACCTGATAGCGTTATGTTCTTAGGTTCGGCTAAATTTAATAACCAACAAGCTTATTATTTTAGAAAATTTGCAGCATTTTGGGGTACTAATAATATAGACCACGTTGCTAGAATTTGACACAGCGCAACAGTCGCCGGTGTGGCGAATACATGGGGTTATGGCGCTATGACAAATCATTTTGGTGATGTGACTAAACATTCAAAAATGATGATTATTTTTGGTGCAAATACTGCTGTGGCTAATCCTATTGGATTTAAACACTTATTGCAAGCAAAAGATCGTAATAATGCTAAATTAGTAGTTGTAGATCCTGTATTTACAAAAACTGCAGTACATGCTGATGAATACGTAAGAATTCGTCCAGGTACAGATATAGCTTTAGTTTATGGTATGCTTCATTTGATCTTCAAAAACGGTTGGGAAGATAAAGAACTAATAAAAACCAGAACTTATGGGGTTGAAGAAATAAAAGCAGAAGCTGCTAAATGGACTCCTGAAGTTGTAGAAGATGTAACAGGTGTTCCAGCTGCTCAACTTGAAAAAATCACAAGAATGCTAGCTACAATCAAACCTGCTACGCTATTTTGGGCTTTAGGTATTACTCAACACTCAGTAGGTAGCTCTAACACAAGAATTCTAGCTATCTTGCAACTTGTTCTTGGTAATATAGGTAAACCAGGCGCAGGAACAAATATCATCAGAGGTCATGATAATGTTCAAGGTGCTACTGATATGGGTTGTTTGGCAGATACTTTACCAGCTTATTATGGACTTGATGATAATGCTTGGAATCACTTCTCTAATGTATGGAATGTTGAGAGAGAGTATTTAAATTCAAGATTTTATTCTAAAGAATGGATGCATGAAAAAGGCTTTTCGCTAGCAAAATGGTGGCAAGGCGTTTTACATGAAGAGAAAACTTATTCTAACTCACCTATCCGTGTACTTTGGGTGCAAGGAACAGGTATTACTTCTATGGCACATACGGTAAAAATTCAAGAAGCACTTAAAAAACTTGATATGATCGTAATTGCTGAGCCTTTTGTAAATGAAGTAGCAGTTTTAGCAGATCGTCCAGATGGTATTTATATCATCCCAGCTTGTACTCAATTTGAAACAGAAGGTTATGTAACAGCGACTAACCGTGCTATGCAATGGCGTTCTCAAGTAGTAAAACCAATTTATGAAAGTAAAGAAGATCAAGAGATTATGTTTGCTTTTGCTAAAAAATTTGGTTTTTATAAAGAATATACTCGTGGTATGAAAATGGAATTAAAAGATCATAAACTTGTACAAACAAGAGATGATAGTGATGATAATTTCATATGGCCTGATGATGCTACAAGAGAAATGAGTAATGGTCTTTTAAGTATAGGCTTAAGAGGTATTTCAGCTGAACGTCTAAGAAAACACCAACAAAATTGGGAGCATTTTGATCCTGATACTCAAAGAGGTATTGGCGGTGAAGTTAAAGGTGAATATTATGGTTTACCTTGGCCTTGTTGGGATAAACAACACCCAGGTACTTCTATCATGTGGAATACAGATATTCCTTATGAAGAAGGTGGTATGGGCTTTAGAAATCGCTTTGGTTTAGAGCATGATGGGCATTCTCAATTAGCAGATGAGGCCTTTACTCCAAAAGGATGTAAAGTTAAAGGTGGCTACCCGCAAATCACTAAAGAAAATATCGAAAAAGTGTTTAATATCAAACTAAGCGATAAAGAAAAAGAATTAATGGGCGCTAGCTGGAGCACAGATATTTCAGGTATAATCTTAGAAAAATGTAGAGAAAAAAGTGCTTGTTGTTTAGGTAATGCAAGAGCGAGAATGAAAGTTTGGGAATTTGCTGATCCTATTCCACTACATAGAGAGCCTATTCACTCGCCTCGCTGGGATTTGGTTAAAAAATATCCTACTTGGGGTGATCAAGAGAAAAACTTTAGGGTTGAGAGTAAATTTATTAGCGAGCAACAAAAAACAGATTGGAGTAAAGAGTTTCCAACTATTATTTCAAGTATGCGCTTAGTAAATTTAAGTGGCGCGGGTATGCTTGAGAGAACTAGTAAATATCTTGCTGCAATCACACCTGAGATGTTTGCTAATGTACACCCTGAACTTGCTTTAAAATATGGTATAAATGATGGTGATATGATGTGGATTCACTCGCCACAAGGTACTAAGATTAAAGTAAAATGTGTACATAATCATTCAGTTACACCAGATAGAATTTGCTTGCCTTATAATTTTGCAGGTATTATGCAAGGAGTGGATTTAAGTTACAATTATCCTGAAGGTACTAAACCTTATACTATAGGGGAAAGTTCTAACACGGTTACTAACTATGGTTTTGATATAAATACGCAAATTTCTGAGTTTAATGCAGGACTTTGCAGACTTGAAAAGGCTTAAGGGGTAAGTTATGGCTAGAATGAAATTTTATGTAGATAATAATCGCTGTATTTCTTGCTTTGCTTGTCAAGTAGCTTGTTCAAGTGCGCATGAAGTACCAGTGGGAATTAATAGAAGGAAAGTAATCACTCTAAATGAAGGTATAGAAGGCAAAGAGTTTTCAACAACTCTTGCTTGCCAACACTGCACAGATGCTCCGTGTGAGCAAGTTTGTCCTGTAAAATGCTTTTATATTAGAGCTGATGGTATTGTTTTACATGATAAAAAAACTTGTATAGGTTGTGGGTATTGTCTTTATGCATGTCCTTTTGGCGCTCCACAATTTCCAAGAGATGGTGCTTTTGGCATTAAGGGTGAAATGGATAAATGTACTATGTGTGCAGGTGGTCCTGAGCCTACTAACTCTCATGAAGAAAGAGAGCTTTATGGACAAAATCGTATTGCAGAAGGTAAAGTACCTATGTGCGCTGCGGTTTGTTCTACAAATGCACTTTTGGTTGGTGATGCAGCTGAAGTTAGTGCAATGTATAGAAAAAGAGTTTTACTCAAGGGTCAAAACTTAGGACTTGATGCAAAATAACTCAAAGGGTGTTTACAAGCACCCTTTTTTACTACTTATAATCCAAGGTTAATTCATGGAAGAGCTAATTTTACAAATTCAAAAAAATCTTGATGAAAATAATAAACTTACTTGTAAAAAAGCACTAGAACTTTTAAAACAATACTCTAAAGAAGATTTTCAAGCCATTATAAAAGAATTAGGCGTAAAAATTTCAGATTGTGAGCTAGGTCAATTTGGCAAGTTAAATAAAAATATAGCAAAAAGTGAAATTTTGGAAAAATTAGAAACAAAATTAGATTCTAAGCGTCGCATATCATGTAAAGATGCTTTAGAATGTGCTAAAGACTTTAACATGGCTGATATGAGAGCTACGCTTAAAACTTATAAGATTGATGTTAAATACTGTGAACTTGGTTGTTTTGAAGAAAAAAAGGGTAAAAAATTTCATGTAAAAAGTAAAATTTGGGTAGAAAATCCTGATGGAGAATTGCTTTTTGGTAAAGGTAAAACAGATATTTTAGAATTAGTAGGAGAATGTGGAAGTATTTCTCAAGCAGCTAAACAACTAGGGATTAATTATAAAAAAGCATGGCTTTATATACAAGATTTAGAAAAAAATATGAAAGAAGAATTACTTATTGCTAAAAAAGGAAGAGGAAGTGAGTCAGGTAGCAAACTTACTCCAAGAGCTTATGAGTTAATTCAAAATTTTAAAATTTTACAACAAGATGTAGAAGAATACACCAATAAACGCTTTAAAGAATTATTTTTCAAGAAAAATCAAGAAAAAGATAAAACTTAATTTGAATACAAGTTATAACAATATATCATTAAATAAAAAAGGTAAAAGATGAAAATTGATTGTAGAGATTTAGCTTGTCCACGTCCTGTGATAGAAACAAAAAAAGCTTTAGAAGAGTTAAAAGAAAATGAAAATTTAGAAATTCTTTTAAATTCTCAAGCTTCTAAAGAAAATGTAATGAGATTTTTAAAATCTTTAAATTTGGAATTTAGTGCTAAAGATTTAGATGATGAGAGTATTATTAGCATTGTAAAAGATGGCAATATAGCTCATAATCAAGAACAAAATTTACAAGAATACAATGTGTTATTTTTAAAAAGCGATAGGGTAGGCGAGGGAGAACTTGGAAAAAATTTAATGCTAGGCTTTTTAAAAACTTTAAAAGATTTACCTAATAAACCTGCAAAAATCCTTTGTGTTAATGATAGTGTTTTGATGAATACTGATTGCTCTCATATGGCATTTGAAGCCATGAAAGAACTTGAAAATTTAGGAGTTGAAATTTATAGTTGCGGGGCGTGTTTGGAATTTTTTGGCAAAAGCAAAGAGCTTAAAATAGGTAAAATAGGTAATGCTTATGAAATTTTAAATGAACTTTTTGGAAAGGCAAAGATTATCTCTTTATGATATATAAAGATCAAAAACTAACCCAATATGTAAAAGCTGCGGGTTGAGCTGCCAAATTAGACTCGGTGGGTCTTGACAAAATTCTTGGCATTTTAAAACCGCATGAAAATATTTTAAGTGGTATTGATAATAATGAAGATGCAAGTGTTTATAAGTTAAATGAAGATTTAGCTTTAGTGCAAACTCTTGATTTTATCACACCTGTGGTTGATAGTGCGTATCATTTTGGTGCTATAGCTGCTGCAAATGCTTTAAGTGACGTATTTGCTATGGGCGCTGAGGTGATTAATGCCTTAAATATTGTAGGCTTTGATACTTGTCATTTTAATAATGAAATTTTACTTGAAGTGTTAGAGGGTGCTAGAGTTAAGGTTGAAGAAGCTGGTGCTGTGCTAGTAGGTGGGCATACTATAGAAAATGATGAATTTATTTTTGGTCTTAGTGTAACAGGTGTAGTTCATCCTAAGAAATTTACAGCTAATAATAGCGCAAAAGATGGTGATATGATTTTACTTACCAAGCCTATAGGTAGTGGTATTATTAGTACTGCTATCAAGGCTGGTTTGCTAGAAAAAGCAAAGATTTTAAAAGCAGTAGAACAAATGAGTTTTTTAAATCTTTATGCAAGTCGTATTTTAAAGAGCTTTAAAAGTCTTAGTGCTTTAAGCGATGTTACCGGTTTTGGCCTTTTGGGACATTTAAAAGAAATGTTAAATAAAGAGCTTATGATAGAAGTATATAAAAATGAAATTCCTTTAATGGATGGAGTTTTGTCGATGGCTAATATGGGGATAATCCCAGCTGGAGCTTATAAAAATAAAGATAGTCTAAAAATTTGGGTTGAAAATTTAAATGAAAAAGATGAGGATATAGTGTATTTTGATCCTCAAACTTCAGGTGGACTTTTAGCTAGTATGAGTGAAAATGAAGCAATTGAAGCTTTAAAAATTTTGAAAGATCACAATATAGAGGCAAAGATTATTGCTAGATGTGTAAGAAATACTCATAATTATTTATTATTGCGCTAATATTTTATTTACAATCAAAAATATATGTTTATATTTGTTACTTTTTTACATAAAAAAATAAATTACAAATAAATATATGTTGATTTTCGTTGCAATTTTTGTATCATAAATACATATTAACTATTAAAGTGGAGGAAAAAATGATACAAAAAGCTTTGCAATTAGCTGAAGAATTACAAAGAAAGATAGAAAGTAATATCTCTCAAAGCGAAAAAGAATTTCATGCCAAAATGCAAAAACTTTTAAACAATCCTAAAAATAAAGTAATGCTAATTGAGCTTTTAGATCGCTCTTTTAGATGTAAAGATAAAAGTGCGAGTTTTGAGCTTATAGAACATACTTTAAACAAATATGGTATAGCTGATTTTTTTAGTGCTTTTGAAAAATTTTTACTTTTTTCATTTTTAAATTTTGGAAAATTTGCACCAACTCTTAGTGTGCCATTTTTCATTAAGCATTTAAGAGAAGATACTAAAGCTATGGTTTTAGATGCAAATCCTAGTGTTTTAGAGCCTCATATGCGTAAAAGAAAAGATGAAGATAAAATCACTTTAAATGTAAATTTAATTGGTGAAGAGGTTTTGGGTGAAGCTGAGAGTGCTTATAGGATGAAAAAATACGAAGAAGCATTAAAAACAAGCTATATTACTTATATTTCTATTAAAATTACTACCATTTTTTCCCAAATCAATATCATTGATTTTGAATACTCTAAAGATGAGGTGGTAAAAAGATTGGATAAATTATATGCTCTTGCTTTAGAGGAAGAAAAAAAGCAAGGTGTGTCTAAATTTATCAATCTTGACATGGAAGAATTTAGAGATTTAGAATTAACCGTTGAAGCTTTTATGGAAAGTGTTGCAAAATACGATATTAAAGCAGGTATTGTTTTGCAAGCTTATTTGCCTGATTCTTATGAGTATTTGAAAAAACTTTTTGCTTTTTCTAAAGAAAGAGTTTTAAAAGGTATGAAGCCTATAAAAATTCGTTTTGTTAAAGGAGCGAATATGGAAAGTGAAGAAACTATAGCTTCACAAAGAGGTTGGGCTCTGCCTACTTTTTATAAAAAAATTGACACCGATAGTAATTATAAAAAAATGCTTGATTTTGTCTTAGATGGAGATAATCATAAATATATTAATGTAGGTATTGCAAGTCATAATTTATTTGAAATTGCTTATGCTTATACTAGAATTTCACAAGCTGGAGCTTTATCGTCTTTTACTTTTGAAATGCTTGAGGGTATGAGTTTACAATGCTCTTATGAGCTTTCTAAAATGCATGATCTTATACTTTATGCACCAGTTTGTGATGAAGCACATTTTAACAATGCTATTGCATACTTAGTAAGAAGACTTGATGAAAATACTAGTGAAGATAATTTCATGAGATATTTTTTCAATCTTAAAATTAATGATAAAAATTGGCAAATACAAAAAGAATTATTTCTAAAATCTTTAGAAGGTGTTGCTAGTTTGGATAATTCTACTCATAGAACTCAAGATAGAAATAATGAAACAAAGGCTATTAGTTCTTATGAGAGTAAAGAATTTAAAAACGAACCTGACACAGATTTTATCTTAAAAGCAAATAGAGAATGGGCTAAGGGTATAAGAGCTAAGTATGAAAATTTAGAAAATTATGATGTCTATCCAGTTGCAAAAGAAGAAATTAAAAACGAAAATTTACAAGTAATAGAAATTAAAGATAAAATCAAAAATCGCACTATAGGTAAAGCACACTTAGCAGGCCAAGCAGAGATTAAACACGCTTTAGATGTAGCTAAGAGCTCAAATTTTAGTGATTTAAGTCATGATGAAATTTATAAAATTTTAGCAAAAACTGCTCAACTTGTTAGAGAACGTAGAGGAGATTTAATAGGTATAGCAGCCTTAGAAGTAGGAAAAACTTTCTTAGAAATTGATCCTGAGGTTAGTGAGGCTATAGACTTTTTAGAATTTTACCCACATTCTTTGGAAAAACTAAAAGAGCAAAATCCAAATACCACTTTTAAAGCAAAAGGCATAGGCGTGGTGATTGCACCATGGAATTTCCCAGTAGGCATTTCAGTAGGAACCATAGCAGCGCCTTTGGCTGCAGGAAATAAAGTGATATATAAACCATCATCTTTATCGATGTTAACAGGTTATATGCTTTGTAAATGCTTTTGGGATGCAGGAATTCCTAAAGATGCTTTGATTTTCTTACCTGCTAAAGGTAGTGATATATCAAAATACTTACTTGTTGATCAAAGTGTGAAATTTTCAGTATTAACTGGTGGAGAAGAAACTGCTTATGCAATGCTCAAAGCTAATCCAACCTTGCTTTTAAGTGCCGAAACAGGCGGTAAAAATGCAACTATTGTTTCTAAATTTTCCGATCGTGATAGTGCGATTAAAAATATCATTCATTCAGCTTTTTCAAATTCAGGTCAAAAATGCTCTGCTACTTCTTTACTAGTTTTAGAAGAAGAAGTTTATAATGATGAAGAGTTCAAAAAGACTTTGGTAGATGCTGCTAGTTCTATGGCGGTTGGAAATCCATTTGTGTTTAAAAATAAACTTGGAGCTTTAGCAGATAAACCAGATGTGAAATTACAAAAAGCTTTAGATGAATTAGCTCCGTATGAAAGTTGGGCTTTAAAACCTAAATTTATAGATGATAATCCTTATCTTTTAACTCCAGGGATTAAATATGGTACTAAAAAAGGTGATTTTACGCATATGAATGAGCTTTTTGCACCAATTTTAACTGTAATGAAAGCAAAAGATTTAAAAGAAGCTATTGATATAGTAAATTCTACAGGTTATGGACTTACAGCAGGATTTGAAAGTTTAGATGAGAGAGAATGGGAGTATTTTCATACTCACATAGAGGCAGGAAATATTTATATTAATAAACCAACAACGGGAGCTATAGTTCTAAGACAACCTTTTGGTGGTATTAAAAAATCAGCCATTGGTTTTGGTAGAAAAGTTGGAATTTATAATTACATTACCCAATTTTTAGACATAGAGCAAAGTCAAGCTGATCAAAATGTTTTAGACAATGAATTAGTATCAAATTTAAACGCTTTAAGTTTGGATTTAAATGAAAAAGATAAAGCCGATTTTGAAGTCATTAAAGCTATGGCAAGAAGCTATGCTTATCATGCAAAACATGAATTTGCAAGCGCGAAAGATTATGTCAATATAAGAGGTGAGGATAATCTTTTCTCTTATACAAAGGTTAAAAATATCGCCTATAGAGTGCATAAAGATGATAGCTTAAAAGATATTTTAGGAGTTATTTTAGCAGCTAGTGTGCTAAATATTGATCTTATTTTAAGTTATGATGAGCATGAAAAAATAGATCTTGTGCAAAAGATTAATCAAAAAATTAGTTCAAAAACTTTATTCCTTAAAGAAAGTAAAGAAAATTTCATTAGCAAAATAGCTGATTATGAAAGAATTCGTTATTTTGCTCCATTAGATGTTAATGATGAAATTTTCATAAAGGCAGCAAGTTGCGCAAAAATCATCGCTAATGCTAAGCCTTTAATGAATGGACGTTTTGAGTTGCTTTTATATCACAATGAAAAAGCTTTAAGTATATCTTTCCATCGTTATGGAAATCTAGGCATTCGTGCTTTAAAATAATATAAAAAGGAGATAAAATGGAGGTTGTTCAAATTAATACTCAAATTGCGATAATGTTTGTCGCTTATTCAGCATTAATGCTTTTTATCGGATTTTATTTTTATAAACAAAATAAAAATTCAGAGGACTATTTTTTAGGTGGTCGTTCTATGGGGCCGGTAGTTTCAGCACTTAGTGCTGGAGCTTCTGATATGAGTGGATGGCTTTTAATGGGTTTGCCAGGAGCTTTATATGTAAGTGGTTTAGCTGAAAGTTATATTGCAATAGGTCTTAGTATAGGAGCGTTTTTAAACTGGGCTTTTATAGCAAAAAGACTTAGAATTTACACTAGCGTGATTGCAAATTCTATTACCATTCCAGATTATTTTGAAACAAGATTTGATGATGATAAGCATATATTAAGAGTGGTTTGTGCTATTGTTATTTTAATTTTCTTTACTTTTTATGTTTCTTCAGGACTTGTAGGTGGAGCAAAACTTTTTGAAGCAACTTTTGGAATTCAATATGATTATGCTTTAACCACAGGAACTGTGATTATAGTTGCTTATACATTTTTGGGTGGATATAAGGCAGTTTGTTGGACGGATTTGATTCAGGGTTTATTAATGATGAGTGCCTTGATTATCGTACCAATAGTGATGATTTATCATTTGGGTGGCCTTAGTGAAGCTGTTAATATAGTCAAAGAAATTAAGCCAAATACTTTTTCTATGGGAGAAGGATTAAGCTTTTTAGGTATAGTTTCAGCGCTTTCTTGGGGGCTTGGATATTTTGGTCAGCCACATATTTTGGTGCGTTTTATGTCTATACGCTCAACTAAAGACATCCCAACTGCTACTTTTGTAGGAATTTCTTGGATGGTTATATCTTTAATTGGTGCTTGTTTGATAGGTGTTTTAGGTATAGCTTATGTGAGTAAATTTGAACTTAGTTTGCAAGATCCTGAAAAGATTTTTATCGTAATGTCACAATTACTTTTTAATCCTTGGATAGCAGGTATTTTATTAAGTGCTATTTTAGCAGCTATTATGAGTACAGCAAGTTCACAATTGCTTGTTTCAAGTTCGACTATAGCAGAAGATTTTTATAAAAGAATTTTCAATAAAGAAGCGTCTAATAAAATGGTAATGACTTTAGGTAGATTTGGTGTTTTAGCAGTGGCCGTGATAGCTTTTGTTATTTCTACTGATAAAAACTCAAGCGTATTAAGCATAGTAGCTTATGCTTGGGCAGGGTTTGGAGCAAGTTTTGGTTCTGTAATGCTCTTTTCATTATTTTGGTCAAAAATGACTAGATATGCTGCTATTGCAGGTATGATTACGGGCGCAGTTGTAGTTGTAGCATATAAAAATTTCTTGGCTGAGTGGCTTAATTTTCCTATTTATGAAATCATTCCAGGATTTTTAGCTGCATCTATTGTGATTGTTTTAGTGAGTTTGGTTACAAAAGTGCGTCCAGGAACTAAAGCAGCTTATGAAACAATGTTAAAACATCTTTAATATATATTCAAAAGCCTTTAAGGCTTTTGAATTAAAAATCTAAGCGTTGGACCATCTTGATTGATTTCTAGAATTTCAAAACCACGATTTTTAGCATCCTGTGGTATGGAATTAATGCTTTGTGGGCAATCACATAAAATTTCTAAAACTTCACCTGATTTTAGTTCTTTTAAGGCATCAATAGTAGCTATAGCAGGGTATGGACAAGCCTCACCTTCTAAATTTAAACTATAATGAATAATCATATTTTTCCTTTTTTATTTTGTTTGAAAAAGAATGATTTTTTAAACTTTAATATAAATAAAAATAAAATTGTAAATAAAATTAAATTGATTACTAAACCATTAAAATAACCAAATTCATTTAAAAGATGAATCTTTACTCCATCTGTTAAGAAATTTGGAAAATGATCGTAACTTAAAGCTAATATCATAGTGCCAATAATATTTGCAATACCTACTATAATAAAATGACTTTGTCCTTCACAAGCTCGATACATCCAGCCACACTCGCATCCTCCGGCAAAAACTATCCCAAAGCCAAATAAAAAAGCACCTAAAGCAATATTTGGTGATATTTCTATTATTTTGTTAGTGTGTCCTTGTAAGATAAAAGCAAAAGCTATTAAACAAGCTATAATCATACCTATTAAAGCACCCTTTATGGCATTATCCCTACCAAATAAAAATAAATCTCTAAAGCAAGAAGTAAAGCAAATCTGAGCTCTAGATATGATAAAACCAAAAACAAAGCCAAATATTAACGCTAAAGGAAGAATACTTTCTTTATTTTTAATATTTAAAGGTTGCTTTTGTAGTATAAATACAACATAAGTTATAAAAATTATAAATACACTAAGTCCTATATAAAAATATATCTTTGCAGTGTTATTTTGTGTTTTTAACGGTTGGTTTTCTTTGCATACACGTTGTAATTTAGCTTTTGGTTTAAAAGGTGTTAGATTGCAAACTTTAACAGCTAAATAAATCCCTAAAATCATAAATAAGGTAAAAACCCAAGTATGCAAAGAAAAATAAGGTAAACCTGTAAAAAAATTTGCCAAATTGCAACCAAAGGCAAGTCTTGCACCAAAACCGGATAAAATTCCACCTATAATAGCTTGAAAAATTCGAATTTTGCTAGCAGGTAAGCGCCATTTGAATTTATTTGCTAAAAATGCAGCACTTAAACACCCTATAAACATACCTATAAGCATAATACCATCAATTCTTGTTAAGGGACTGCCACTTAAATTTTGCTTTTGATAATAAGAATAAGAGCTTAAGTTTATGCCAAAAAATTCTAAAAACTCTCCGCCCCAGCGCGTCATTTCGCCAGTGACTGCCCAAACACTACCAAAAATTCCAAAATAAATAGCACTTAAAATTCCAAGCATAATCATGCCTTTGGAATTATCCCAAAAATTTATAAAAAAAGATTGTTTGAAAGAATGCATCATCGTATCCAAAAATTGTGATTGTCAAAACTTGACACTAATAAAGTTAGCATTATAGCTAATAAATTTATACAAAATAAAATATTATTAAAAATAGTTTCAATTTTACGTATTTGGTTTTTGTTTTAATTAAAAATATTAAGATATAATATCTTTTTTGGAAGGTTAGCTTATCTGGTGATGGCCACTGACTTCAAATCAGATGAAAGGGTAGTTGACTACTTTTTGGGGAGTTCGATTCTCTCACCTTCTCGCCAAATTTAAGTCAAAATGGAGTTTTCATGAGTAAAGCAGATATTGTCGTTGGTATCCAATGGGGTGATGAGGGTAAAGGTAAGATAGTTGATAAACTATGTGAAAATTATGATTATGTTTGCAGGAGTGCAGGCGGACATAATGCAGGTCACACTATATGGGTTGATGGTATAAGATACGCTTTACATTTAATGCCATCAGGTGTTTTGAATAAGCAATGTATTAATGTTATAGGAAATGGAGTTGTAGTTAATCCTGATGTATTAATTAGCGAAATGGCTCAATTTGAAAATTTAGAAGGAAGATTATTTATAAGTGATAGAGCTCATTTAAATTTAAATCACCATGCTTTGATTGATCAAGCAAGAGAAAGACTTAAAGGCGATAAAGCTATAGGAACAACAGGCAAAGGCATAGGGCCAAGCTATGAAGATAAAATAAGTCGTAATGGACATAGAGTAGGGGAATTGCTAGAGCCTGAAAAACTTTGTGAAAATTTAATGAAAGATTTTGAACTTAAAAAAACTTATTTTGATGTTTTAGGTATTGCAATGCCTAGTTATGATGAAATTTTAAAAGATTTAAAACGCTTTAAAGAAGTGCTAGCGCCATATATTACAGATACCACAAGAATGCTTTGGAAAGCTTTGGATGAGGATAAAAAAGTATTATTAGAAGGTGCACAAGGGTCAATGCTTGATATTGATCATGGAACTTATCCTTATGTAACTAGTTCAACGACTATTTCGGCTGGGGCTTTAAGTGGTTTGGGGTTAAATCCAAAAGAAATTGGAAAAGTTATAGGTATAGTAAAAGCTTATACAACAAGAGTGGGAAATGGAGCTTTTCCAAGTGAAGATTTAGGTGAAGATGGTGAAAAAATAGGACTTATTGGTAAAGAAATTGGTGTAAGTACAGGTAGAAAAAGAAGATGTGGTTGGTTTGATGCGGTTGCGGTAAGATATACTGCAAGATTAAATGGTTTAGATACTTTATCATTGATGAAACTTGATGTGTTAGATGGTTTTGAAAGTGTTAAAATTTGTAAAGCTTATGAATATAAGGGACAAGAAATAGACTATGTACCTTGTGATTTAGAAAATGCTAAACCTATTTATGAAGTAATGGAAGGTTGGGATAAAGTTGCAGGGATTAGAGATTATGATTTATTACCTGAAAATGCTAAAAAATACATTAAGCGTTTGGAAGAATTAAGTGGTGTTAAAGTAGGTTATATTTCTACAAGCCCTGAAAGAGAAGATACTATCATTTTATGAAAAGCAAATATTCTTCTGTGATTAAGCTTAGAAAACAACAGCTTGATAAAGCAGAAGCAAATTTAACCAAAACAAGACAAAAGCTTTTGCAGTGTGAAGAAGAGCTTAAAGAAGCTTCAAAAACTTGCGAAAGTTTAACTTTAGCCGATAAGGGTTCGATAGCTTTGTTAAGATCGTCTTTAAAATTGCAAGAAATTGCAAGAGAAGGCAAGCAAAGAATTAAACAAAAATTGGATTTAACCAAAAAAGAATTAGCGCATCATCAGCATTTATATAAAAAAGCTCATTTGGAATTTGAAAAAATCAAAGTTTTAGAAAATGAAGAATTAAAAAAGATTCAAAAAGCCTTACAAAAAGAAGAAGAAAAATTTATAGATGAACTTGCTATAACAAGGCATTTTAATAAGGATAAATAATGAAAAAAATAATATTTTTATTAATTTTTTTAAATTTTGTAAATGCGCAACAAAATTGTGAGCAATATTTTGAAGCAAGAAAAGAGCAAATGCAAGAACAAATTAGAGAATATGATGAGGCAAGACAAAGTTTAGAAGCATATAGAGCATCTTTTGAAGCTTTGCAAAAAGAAAAAATGCAAGCTTTGGTACAAAAAGAAGCTGATATTAATGCAAGTTTAGAACAAATCAAAAGCTTAAAAGAACAAAATGAACGTATATTGAAAGCAACTAGAGAAAATCTCCAAGCGATTAATGATAAAACTATGGGGCGTATTACAGAAATCTATGCAAAAATGAAAGATGTGGCTGTTGCAGGTATATTAAGCGAAATGGAACCTGATGAAGCTTCAAAAATTCTACTTTCGCTTGATCCTAGAAAAATTTCATCCATTATGGCAAAAATGGAACCTAAGAAAGCTTCAGATTTAACATTACTTTTAAAAAATTTAGATCAAAATGCAAGTTCGCAGTAAGTTTTAAGCAGTTTTTACCTTTTTTTTAGTATTATTTCAATAAAAATAAAAAGGTGAATAAATGCGTATCAAACCAGCTCACATACCTTATATAGCAAATAAAATAATACTTGATTTAATGCATTCTTCTTTTGTTAAAATTAAAGATGATAGTCAAAAACTTTTAAAAATAGCAAAAGAGATTATAGAAATAGATGTTTTAAACGAGCGTAAGCTTGATGAAAAAGCAAAAGAGCTTTTAGAAAGCCAGGAAGATGAAATCGAGTTTATGCAAATAGATAGAAAAAGTATGTTTTGGATGATTAAGAAAAAATTAGCAAATGAGTTTAAATTTATGCTTGATAGTGAAGATAGATACAATAACCTTTCTCATAAAATTTTAGAAAATTTAGTAGAAGAGGATTTGATAAATTATAATGTATCAGAAAATCGTGTGAAAAATCTCATTTTCTCAAGTATTATGTCTTATTTAAAAGAGTATGAAAATTTAGAAGATTTGGTTTATGAAAAAATTTCAAATTATAAAAGAAAGCTTATCCCAGGTTCTGAAGAATATGAATTGGTGTTTGAAAAGCTTTACCAAGAAGAGCTTAGAAAAAAGGGACTTTTATGAAAGCATATATTTATATAGAAAATGATGTTTTTTTAAGTGCAAAGGCTTTTGGAGAAAGTGGAACTTTTTTTGGTGAGCTCGTTTTTAATACTTCTTTAACGGGCTATCAAGAGATTATTTCTGATCCTTCATATGCGGGTCAATTTGTGGTTTTTTCAATGCCAGAAATTGGTATAGTTGGCGTTAATGATGAAGATAATGAAAGTAAAGAAGTTTTTGCTAGTGGTATGATCATAAGAGAATTAAATGAAGATTATTCTAATTTTAGAGCCAATGATTCTTTAAGTGCTTATTTGAAAAACCATGGCAAAATAGGACTTTGCGAAATTGATACTAGATTTTTGGTTAAAATGATTAGAGATCAAGGAAATTTAAGAGCTGTAATATCTACTGAAGTTAAAGACAAAGAAGAGCTTAAGAAAATGCTTCTTTCTAGTGCTAAAATCGATGAGGTAAATTATGTAGCACAAGTTAGCACTAAAAGCTCTTATAAGCATAATAAAGGTGCTTGGGATCATAGCAACAAAACTTATGAGAATGTAAAAGCAAATGGTAAAAAAGTAGCTGTGATTGATTATGGTGTAAAAGAAAATATTTTAAATGAACTTGTGAGTGTAGGACTTGAAGTAGAGGTTTTTCCTTATAATACCAAGGCAAAAGATTTGATTGATTTATACCAAAAAGGTGCAATTCATGGGGTATTTTTATCCAATGGACCAGGTGAGCCAAAAATTTTAAAAGATGAAATTACAGAGATTAAAAAATTAGCAGAAGCAAAAATTCCTATGCTAGGTATTTGTTTAGGGCACCAGCTTTTAAGTAATGCATTTGGTTATGAAACTTATAAGATGAAATTTGGTCAACATGGAGCAAATCATCCAGTAATTAATCTTACAAATAATACAGTAGAAATCACAGCGCAAAATCACAACTATAATGTTCCTGAAGAAATAGCAGAGGTTGCAACAATTACTCATAGAAATTTATTTGGTGATAATGTAGAGGGTGTAAAATACAAAAATTATCCTATCATTTCAGTACAACATCACCCAGAAAGCTCCTCAGGACCACATGAGAGCAAATACATCTTTAAAGAATTTTTAGAGCTTTTGTGAATTTAGATTTTATTGCTTTAGCGAGTATAGCTTTTCTTTCTAGCTTTGGACATTGTTATGGAATGTGCGGAGGTTTTATTTTAGCTTATACTCAGCTTTCAAAGCAGATCAAACTCCCTTTTTCTCTTTTGATTTTCTCTTATCATTTATCTAGAATTTTTGCCTATGTTTGTTTGGGCGTATTTTTTGGATTTTTTGGAAATTTATTTTCTTTTAGCGAATTTGCAAAAGGTATAATGCTTTTTACTATCGGGATTTTTATGGTGGTTTTAGCTTTTGCTTTAATTTTTAAAGGAAAATTGTTAGCTTTTTTTGAAAGCTCTTTAATTTTTGACTGTGTCATTAAAAAAAACATTTCAAGATTAATTCAAAATAAGTCTTTAAAAAGTACTATTTTTTTAGGCTTTTTAAATGGTTTTGTACCTTGTGGCTTGGTATATTTTTATATAGCTTTTGGAATGAGTGTACAAAATGTATACTTATCAGCGTTAATTATGCTTGTTTTTGGACTTTCAACACTGCCTGCTTTGGTATTTTTTGCTTATTTTTCTAAAACACTGAGTGAAAAATTTCAAAAAACAGCTAGTTTGATTTCTTATATTTTAATATTTTTTTATGGCTTGTATTTTTCTTATATAGGTTTTTCTTTAACTCGATAAAATTTATTATTTACTTATAATTCTTAATAGATGATTAATCATTGTGATTTTAAGCTAAAAAAGATGATAATTATCATATAATATAGCGATTGCATATTGCAGAAAAAAACTTAAGGAGAGGAAATGCACCCAGGAAATGCATTAAACTATGACTATACGGTTGCTAAATATTTTATGTTTGCTACCTTATTGTTTGGTGTTATTGGTATGGCTATTGGAACGCTTATTGCCTTTCAAATGGCTTATCCGGATTTAAACTATTTAGCTGGTGAGTATGGCACTTTTTCAAGACTTAGACCATTGCACACTTCAGGTGTAATTTTTGGTTTTATGCTCTCAGGAATTTGGGCTACTTGGTATTATATTGGTCAGCGTGTACTAAAAGTTAGTATGGCAGAATCAAGCTTTTTAATGTTTGTTGGTAAACTACATTTTTGGCTTTATATGATCACTATGATTATAGCTGTTATTACTTTGTTTGCAGGTATTAGTACTTCAAAAGAATACGCAGAGCTTGAATGGCCACTTGATATATTGGTAGTTTTAGTTTGGGTTTTATGGGGTGTAAGTATTTTTGGACTTATTGGAATTCGCCGTGAAAAAACTTTATATGTTTCACTTTGGTATTATATAGCTACTTTCCTAGGTATAGCAATGCTTTATCTATTTAATAATATGGCTGTACCAACATACTTTGTAAGTGGAATGGGCGATTGGTGGCATAGTGTTTCTATGTATGCAGGAACTAATGATGCGTTAGTCCAATGGTGGTATGGACACAATGCTGTTGCATTTGTATTTACTGTTGGTATTATTGCTCAAATTTATTATTTCTTACCAAAAGAAAGTGGTCAGCCAATTTTCTCATATAAGTTATCTTTATTTGCGTTTTGGGGCTTAATGTTTGTTTATCTATGGGCAGGTGGACACCACTTGATTTATTCTACTGTGCCTGATTGGATGCAAACTATGGGTTCAGTTTTTTCAATTGTACTTATTTTACCTTCTTGGGGTTCAGCAATTAATATCTTACTTACTATGAAAGGTGAGTGGAGTCAATTAAGAGAAAGTCCGTTGATTAAATTTATGATTTTAGCTTCAACTTTCTATATGTTCTCAACTTTAGAAGGTCCTATTCTTTCTATTAAATCAGTTAATGCATTAGCACACTTTACAGATTGGATTCCAGGACATGTTCATGATGGTACTTTAGGTTGGGTTGGCTTTATGACTATGGCTGCACTTTATCACATGGTGCCTAGAATGTTTAAAAGAGAACTATATAGCAAATCATTAATGGAAGCTCAATTTTGGATTCAAACTACAGGTATAGTATTGTACTTTAGTTCTATGTGGATAGCAGGTATTACTCAAGGTATGATGTGGAGAGCTACTGATGAGTATGGTAACTTACTTTATACTTTCATTGATACTGTTGAAGCTATTGTTCCTTATTATTGGATTAGAGCTGTGGGTGGCTTGTTATACTTAGTAGGATTTTTCATGTTTGTTTATAATATTTATAAATCAATTTCAGTGGGTAGAGTGCTTGATAAAGAGCCAAAAAGTGCTTCACCTATGGCAGCATAAGGAGGAAAAATATGTTTAGTTGGTTAGAAAAAAATCCATTCTTTTTTGCTGTGGCAGTATTTATAGTGATTGCATATGCAGGTATTGTAGAAGTTTTACCTGATTTTGCTCAGAATGCAAGGCCAATTGAAGGTAAAAAGCCTTATACAGTTTTACAACTTGCAGGACGTCATGCTTATATTAAAGAAAGTTGTAATGCATGTCATTCACAACTTATTCGTCCTTTTAAATCAGAAACAGATCGTTATGGTATGTACTCAGTTAGTGGCGAATATGCTTATGATAGACCATTTTTATGGGGTTCAAAAAGAACAGGGCCTGATTTATTGCGTATAGGTAATTTTAGAACAACAGATTGGCATGAAAATCACATGTGGGATCCAGTTTCAGTTGTTCCTGGTTCTATTATGCCAGCTTATAAACATATGTTTAGCAATAATGCAAATATAGAAACAGCTTATGCAGAAGCATTAACTGTAAAAAAAGTTTTCAATGTGCCTTATGATACTGAAAATGGTACAAAACTAGGTACTTGGGAAGAGGCTCAAGCAGAAGTTAAAGCAGAAGCTCAAGCTATAGTAGATCAAATGAAAAATCAAGATGTTAAAGATGCGTTTGCTAGAGGTGAAATTAGAGAGATTGTAGCTTTGATTGCGTATCTTAACAGCTTAAAATAGGAAAAACTATGGATTTAGAACTAATAAGAGAGCTACAAGCTTATGGTTTTTTTGCTCTTGTAGTATTTTTAGTGGTAGTTTTGTATTCTTATTGGTTTCATTTGTATAGATCTGAAAAAACAGGTAGAAGAAACTATGAAAAATACGCTGATTTGGCATTGCATGATGAAATCAGCGATCGTGTTTTAGAGCAAAATAAAAGGAGTGCTTAATGCAATGGTTGAATTTACAAGATAATGTTAATTTATTATCTTTTATCGGAGCAATTCTTATCATACTAATTACGCTTGTTGTGGTAGGAAAATTGTTTAAAAGTATGAAAGAAGAAAAGAGCCAAGGTGAACTAAGCGAGCATAGTTGGGATGGTATAGGTGAGTTTAAAAATCCTATACCACTTGGTTGGGCTGTAGTGTTTTTCTTAGCTATAGTATGGTGTATATGGTATTTTCTTTGGGGATATCCTTTAAATAGTTATTCTCAAATTGGTGAGTATAATAAAGAAGTACAAGCACATAATGAAAAATTTGCACAAAAATTTGCAAATTTAAGTGCACAAGATAAACAAGAAATGGGTAAGAATATTTTCTTGGTTCAATGTTCTTCTTGTCATGGTATTACAGGTGATGGTATTAATGGAAAAGCACAAAATCTAAACATTTGGGGTTCAGAAGAAGGGCTTATAGAGGTAATTACTAAAGGTTCTAAGGGTATGAATTATCCTATGGGTGAAATGTTAAGTGCAGCTGATAATGGCATAGATGAGGCTGATATCCCTGCAATTGCTGCCTATGTTGCTTCTGAAATTTCAGCAATTAAAAAAACTGAAAATCCTCAACTTGTCGCAAAAGGAAAAGAGCTTTTTGCAACTTGTACGGTGTGTCATGGTGAAGATGGAAAAGGAACTATTGATGGGCAATTGGTTGCTCCGGATTTGACAAAATATGGCAGTGCTGAGTTTGTAGTAGATGTTTTAAATCGTGGTAAAGCAGGTAGTATAGGTATAATGCCTCATTTTAATAATGGTTTATTAAATGAGCTTCAAAAAGAAGCAGTTAGCGAATATGCAATTTCTCTTTCAAGGGGTGAATAATGGAAAATTCAAATAGATGTGTATTTTCACTTTCGGGTGTTAGTGGAATGTTAATAGCAACTGTTTTATTGCTATCGATTCTAGCTGGACTTACTGTTTTGGGTCTTAAAACACAGCAAGATGTTATGCAAAAACCTTATAAAATAGAAAATGCAGAGCAAATTAAAATGTTTGACTCTAAAAGAGAAGAACATATCATCATAAAGGAATGATTATGGCAAAAGTTCTTGAATACTTAATCATAGCTGGCTTAGTTGTAGCAGCAGGAGTTACTGCTTGGTCAGTTTTAACTGTAAATCACCTTTTTATAGGATGAAAAATATATTTAAAGGCGGTTTTTTAACCGCCGTTTTTATTTGCTTTGCTAATTTCTTACATGCTGAAATACTATTAAATGACAATATCTTAAATACTGCAATAGAACAAAATATTACTTCAAGCTCTAAGCAAATTCGTGAGTTAACTGGAGTAAATATCGCTTTGGCATTAAGTGATAAAAAAGATTTTGAAAGTTTAAAGAGCTATGAAGCTAATTTAAGTAAACCATATATTTTACTTGTATTTTCTAAAGCTTCACATAAGGTGGATATACTTGCAAGTGATGATGCTTTAGCTTTTTTTGATAAAGAAGGTGTTTTGAGTCCTTACCCTGAAAAAGGAACGATTTTGCCTATACTTGCAAATCCTAAACAAAAAGACATTTATAATGCTGCTATTTTAAATGGTTATGCAGATATTGCTGATCAAGTGGCAAATCATTTTAATATAAAACCTTTTTATGGAAATTCAAATCGTGATACTTTAAATATCATGAGAATTTTAATTTATGGTTTTTTATGTGTCGCAATTTTGATGCTAGTTCAAAGAAAAATCAAAAGGAGAAGATAAATGCAAAATCAGAAAACATTTTGGCCTTATGGTATTTTGATTTCTTTAGGGCTTATTGTTATAGCTTGTATTGTAACGATTTTTATTGCAAGCAAAGCACCTGTATATGAAGATAATTTTTATTTTGATTCTTATCAAAATGTAGAGTTAAATTATAATGAAATTCAAAACAGACAAAAGACTTTTGATGAAAATTTTAAATTAAGCATTAAAGATAAAGAAAGCTTTATGCATAAGAAAAATCAAGTTTATTATATTAATGAAGGGCAAAATGAACTTAGGATTGCGATTGAAAATTTAAAAGATTATGACTTAAATAAACTTCAAATTCAAACCTTGCTTTCGCGTCCACATACAAATGTAAATGATGAGAATTTACAAGCAAGATTAGAAGGAAGTGATTTGGTGTTTGATTTTAATATCAAAGAAAAAGGTGTTTGGCAAATACTTTTAAAAATCACTCAAGATGAAAATAGCGTAGGATTTTTTAAATTCTTTTTACAGACTAAATAATGAAGCTTTTTGTTTTTAGCTCACTAAGAGCTTTAAGAAAATATTATGAGAAAAAACTACAAATAGACACTTTAGTAGATCCGGCTATGAGTATAGCTGAATTTATGCAAAAATTAGTTTTTTCTCCACATTTTCAAGCAACTCATTATGAGTGTTTGCTTTTGATGAAAAAGGCTTGTGAACAAACTAAAAATTTAGAACAAAGTTTGAAAATACCGAGTAATTTTTTTGCATTTTTAAAAAACAATGCTTATTTATTTAGTTTTTTTAAAGAACTTAGCTTGGAGAAAAAGGATATTAGTGCTTTAAAAAATTATGACGCTTATGCTCAGTATGATGAACATTTACAAATTTTAGAAGAGCTTTTTAAAAATTATCTTACCCTATTACATGAACAAAATTTATATGATGATATTTCTTTAGCGTTAGATTATGAAATTAATAATGATTTTTTAAAAAATTATGATGAGATTATTTTTGATTTTCAAGGTTTTTTGAATGCTTTTGAAGTAGAGCTTTTGTTAAAAGTTAAGGAAATACTTCCTCTTAAAGTGCAATTTAATTGTACTAAATTTAATAAAGATTTTTTAAGTTCTCTTAGCTTTTTACAAGGGCTTTCTCTTAAGGAAAATCATGCGTATTTATATGATGTAAACCAAGCGCAAATATTACAAGAGTGTCCTTTTGTACAAGAAAATAAAATCACTTATAAAAGTTTTAATTTACGGTCTTTGCAAGCTGCTTTTGTTTTTGAAAAAATTAACAGCTTTTTAAAAGCTGGTATTAGTGCAAAAGATATTGTAGTGATTACCCCTGATGAGAACTTTGTAGATATTTTAAGACTTTATGATAAAAACAATGTATTAAACTATGCTAATGGGGAGAGTATCAAACATACGCTTTTTTATCATAGATTAAAGACTTTATATGAAAGTGCTAAAGATGATGAGTTTGAGTATGAGCTTAGTGAAGATTTTTTTGATAGGCAAAAGCTAAACAAGCACCTATGTAATTTGCATTTTTATCCTTCTGGTGTTGATTTTATAGAGTTTAGAAAGCTTTTTGATGAAGATATCTCTTTTGATTTTTTTGAAAACTTCATCCATAATTTACTAGAAGATATTAACAATCAAGAATTGCAAGATTATATCTATCAAGAGCTTGCTTTTATCAAAGAACTTATAAAAACACATACTTTAAGTTTTAAGCAAATTTTAGAGTTATTTTTCATGCAAATTGACAGTAAAAAACTAAGTAGTGTTGGCGGTGGTGAAGTTACTGTAATGGGTCTTTTAGAAAGTAGGGGGCTCAGCTTTGATGGGGTGGTTATAGTTGATTTTAATGATGAGTTTATCCCTAAAAGAGTTTCAAGTGAGTTATTTTTAAATAATGAAATTCGAAAAAAAGCAGGACTTATTACTCATGCTCAAAGAGAAAATTTACAAAGACATTATTATTACACTTTAATAGCCAAGGCAAAATTAGTAGGAATTTCTTATGTAGAAAATGAAGAAAAAATCAAGTCAAGATTTTTAAGTGAGCTTGATTTTTCACTCATAGAAGATAAAAGATACAGTGACAATGCCTATATCAAATACTTTCAAACACACAAGTGTGATTTTAACCTTGAGCCAATTGCACATATAATGGCTAAGCATGATTATTTTAGTAAAGAGCTTACTTTTACGAGATTTCACCTTTTGATAAATTATGGCTTAGATTATTATTATAAATATGTCTTAGGACTAAAAGAACCAAAAGAATTAGAAGATACTCTTAGAGCGAATGAGCTAGGAAGTTTTATTCATAAAGCTTTGGAAAAATACTATAAACAAAACAAAAAAGCAAAATATTTTGACTATGAAAAATTTATGGATATTGTAAAAAATTTGAAAGATTACAAAATCGATGCTTTAAATTTAGCTTTAATACAAGCAATGTTTAAAGAATTTCAAGTGCTTGAAAATGAGCATTTTAAACAAGGTTTTATGGTAAGAGATTGTGAATTTTCACAAAAAAAAGATTTTATCGCTCAAAATGGAGTTAAAATTACTATTTTTGGTCGTTTAGATAGATTAGATGAAAATGAAAATGAAAAATTAGTTATAGATTATAAAACTGGGAAAATAGATGAAAAAACTTACCAGCTTGCTTTTTATAAGTTTTTATTAGAGGGTGTATACCCTTTAGAAAATATAAATGCTTGTTTTTATGATTTAAAAAATATGAAAATCGTTTATGAAAATACTGAAAGTGAAAAGGTGCAAGAGCTTAAAGACATGCTTAATGAGCTTGCAAAAGATCCTTTAGAAAAAGAATTTACTAATCAAAGAAATGATAATACCTATAGTCCTTATACCATGCTTTATAAAAAGGAGTTTAAGCTTTGAGTTGTAATTTTGAGCCTTTTTTGGCCTTAGAAGCTAGTGCAGGAAGTGGAAAAACCTTTGCATTAAGCGTGCGTTTTGTAGCCTTGGTGTTAATGGGAGCTAAGATTAATGAAATTTTAGCTCTTACTTTTACCAATAAAACCACAAGTGAGATGAAAGAAAGGATTTTTAAAACCTTTTTAGAATTTGATGTGCTTGAAAATGGAGAAAATAAAGCAGAATGCAATGAGCTTATGAGAATGCTAGGCAAAAGCAAAGAAGAGCTTGTAGATTTAAGACAAAAGCGTAAAAACGAATTTTTAAGATCTAAACTCAATATCTATACCTTTGATAGTTTTTTTTCGCAAATCATTCGTTCTTTTGCTTTAAATTTAGGTTTTATGAGTGATTTTGAGATCATAGAAAGTCAAGATAGTTATAAAAATTTCATTGCTAAATTAAACGAAGAAGAGCTAAAAAGTCTAGCGTATTACATTATCCAAACAAAAAGCAAAAGTGATTTTTTAAAAAACCTTGAAAATTTATATACCAAACATTGTGATGTTAAGCCAAATCCAAAAGCTTACTTTCCAAGCAAGGCTGCTTTAGAAAAAAATATTGATGAGTTTATAGCTTATGCAAAAAATTTAAGCGCAAATAAAAATTATCTTTCAAATTTTAATTTTGAAAGAATGGAAGATTTTTTCGCTAAGCCTATTATTAGTAATTTAAAAAAAGATTATTTTACCAAAGTCATTGATAATGAATTTTTACAAAAAAGAGCAGAACTTATACAAAATGCAAAAGAATATTTTAATCAAATGGAAAATTACCGCATAAGTATGCTTGCAAAGCTTTTGGCGCATTTTAAAGAAGCAAGAAATGAAAATAATACCAAGCAAAATGCATTAACTTTTTCAGATATAGCCTTAAAAACTTATGAATTAATTAGTGATGAGGCTAATAAAGATTTGATTTATTTTAGACTTGATGGTTATATTTCTCATTTATTAATCGATGAATTTCAAGATACTAATGTCTTGCAGTATCAAATTTTAAAGCCTATTATCGCTGAGCTTGTTTCAGGTGAGGGTGTGAAAAAAAACAGAAGTTTTTTTTATGTAGGCGATAAAAAGCAGAGTATATATGGTTTTAGAGGGGGTAAAAAAGAACTTTTTGATAAGCTTTTAAAAGACTTTCCACAAATTAAGCTAGAGCATTTGGATACTAATTATCGTAGTAAAAAGATCATTGTTGATTATGTCAATGACACCTTTAAGGATAAATTTTTTGATAGCTTTTTAAATTCTAGCTTTACTTTGCAAAAAAGCGTTAAAGAAGGCGGGTATGTAGAAATTTTGCAAAATCACATCCCTAGTAAAGATAGTTCTGTTTATGAGGCAAGTGCTAAAGAAGCTTTAAAAATCATCCATAGACTTTTAGAAAAAGGCATTAAGCTTGATGATATTTGCATTTTAGTATGGGTCAATAAAGATGCCACTTTGATTCAAGAATTTCTTGAAGAAAATGGCGTTAAAGCTTATACGCAAAGTAATGTAGCTTTGTTAGATTGTATTAGCGTAAGAGTGCTTTTTGAGTATGCAAAGGCTTGTGTGCTTAAAGATGAGTTTAGTTTGTATTTTGTAAATGATATTTTAAAAAAAGAACTTAGCTATCTTGAGCTTGATCTAAACCGCAGTGTAGGTGAAATTTTAAAATACTTGATTGATTATTTAAAGCTTGATCTAAGTGATGTTAATCTCATCGCCTATTTAGAGCATGCAAGTACTTTTGATAATTTTTTTGATTTTTTATTTAGTCCTTGTAAATTAAGTTCTTTACAAGCGCAAAATGATGGAGTTAGCATTATGACCGTGCATAAGTCTAAGGGGCTTGAATTTGAAAATTTAATCGTGCTTGATAGACTTAGTAAAAAAGCTCCAGACACTGATACTTTAATGTTTGAGTATGATTTAGAGCAGGGCTGGGAAATAAAATACAGACATAGTGCTAGAGAATACCTTGAAGATGATAGCTATAATGCCTTTTTAGACAAAAGAAAAAAACTCCAAACAGAAGATGAGATAAATTGTTTATATGTAGCACTTACTAGAGCTAAAAATTCTCTTTTTGTTATAAAAAATGATGAAAATTATAAGGGTTTTAAAGGATATTTTAAAGATTATGAAGAAAAGCAAATAGGCATTTTAGAAGAACAACTTGTCAAAACAAATGAGCCTTTGGAAAAATTAGAGCAAATAGAAAGCTTTGAAGAATTTCAAAAGGTAAATTTACAAGAAGTTAAAGTTAAAAACTATTTTACAAGTGAGCAAATACATTTTGGCTTGGCTTTGCATGAATTTTTACAATATTTTGATTTTAACACTAAAAATAATTTTGAATTTTGTAAGCAAATGGTGTATAAAAAATATCGTTTTTACTTAGATGATGAAGCTTTTAATGAGCTTTTTAAAAGACTTACTATGCTTTTAAAAGATGAGAGTTTTAACGCACTTTTAGTGGGTAAAAAGTTACTTAAAGAGCAAATCATCACTTATAAAGGCGAGCAAAAACAGCTTGATATGCTTACATTTGATGATAATGAAGCTATCATTATAGATTATAAAACAGGTTTAAATTTAAACGAGCATAAAAAGCAAGTTTTACTTTACAAAGAAGCCATAGAAAAAATCTTAACCAAGACTTCCACTAAGGCTTTTTTGGTGTATATTCTAAAAGATAAAGTGGATGTAATAGAGGTTTAACATTATATAAGATATCTATATCGTTTTATTTTTTAAGTTGTGTATTTTTTCATACTCAATATTTTTCATATAGTGGTAAGAATATTTAAGCTTTAAATATTCTTAAATTAAGTATTAATTAAGCTAAAATAATTATAATCTCATTTTTAAAAAAATTTTTGGCAAAGGTAAGATGATGACAAAGATAACAAAGCCAAACGAAGTAAAACGCGAATGGATCGTTTTAGACGCTGAAGGAAAGCGTTTTGGTCGTCTTTTAACAGAAGTAGCGACTATTTTAAGAGGTAAAAATAAACCTTGCTATACTCCAAATGTTGATTGTGGAGATTATGTAATCATTATCAATGCTTCTAAAGCAGTTTTCACAGGTGCAAATAAAGCAGAAGATAAACTATACCACAGACATTCAGGGTATTTTGGAAGTGTAAAAAGTGAAAAATTTGGTGATTTATTAGAAAAAAATCCAGTTAAATTATATAAATTAGCAGTTCGTGGTATGCTACCTAAAACAAACCTAGGTAGAGCTATGCTAAAAAAATTAAAAATTTATGCAGGTAGCGAACATCCTCATACTGCTCAAATTGCTAATAAAGGAAAATAATCATGGCAACAACATACGCAACAGGTAAAAGAAAAACCGCTGTAGCTAAAGTTTGGGTAAAAGCTGGTAGTGGTAAAATCATCGTTAATGGTATGGATTTAAACACTTGGCTTGGCGGACATGAAGCTATAAAATTAAAAGTAGTTCAGCCTTTATTAGTAACTAAGCAAGAAACTTCTATGGATATTAAAGCAACAACTTTAGGCGGTGGATACAGCGCTCAAGCTGAAGCTTTAAGACATGGTATTTCAAGAGCTTTAGCTGCTATGGATGCAGATTTTAGAGCATTATTAAAACCAAAAGGACTTCTTACTAGAGATAGTAGAACTGTTGAGCGTAAAAAATACGGTCGCAGAAAAGCAAGAAGAAGCCCACAATTCTCTAAACGTTAATCTTTTTTTGGATCCATTTTTGGATCCATTTTTTCTTTCATTTTTTAAAAAAATCATATTTTTTCATATATTTTAGTTTTGTTTAAAATTATAGGATTTTTTATTTATAATAAACTTTTATAATTTCAAAGTCCGATCAGGGAAACCTCCTTTTTGTAGTAAATTTAAGCCCCTTACCCAAAAGGGGCTTATTTTATTTTAATATTCATTTTATATAATACCCCATTTATTTTCATTTTTAAGGATAGACGATGAAAAAAATCATAGGATTGGTTAGTTTAGTTAGTGCTTTGTTTGCTTTTGATGCTAGCAAAATAGAAATCACTCCAACCTTTAACTACACAACTCCAGAAGGAAATTTAGATCTTAAAAATTATGGTGGAGTGGGATTGAGATTTGGTTATCATTATGATGGTTTATGGCTAGATCAGGCTGAACTTGGCTTAGAGTATTATGACAATGCAAAATATAATAATCCAAACGATAATACACATACAGATACTAGTGTTTCAAGATTTTATGTAAATGCTATTAAAGGAATTGATCTGGCTAATCATGTATATTTATATGGTTTGTTGGGAACAGGTTATGAGTATTTGAGTCATGGAGCTTATGAAAATAAAAGTGGTATGTTTGCTCAATATGGTGCAGGTTTTAAATTTGCACTTGGAGAAGATTTGGCTTTAAGACTTGAAGCAAGAGATCAAATTAAATTCAATAATGGTGAACATAATTTGATTTCTAGTGTTGGCTTGAGTTTTTATTTTGGTAATAAAACTCCAAAAACTCCTCAAACTGCAACTAAACAAATCGAAGAAAAACCGCAATCAAAACAAATTGATAAATCATGTCCAGAACCAAGAAAAGGTGCTTTACTTGATCATATAGGTTGTGAAAAAACAATAGCGCTTGAAGGACATTTTGGTTTTGATCAAATCACTATAAACCCTGAATTTGCACAAAAAATCCAAGAAGTAGGTAAGGTTTTAGAAGAAAACCCACAATATTATACTATTTTAGAGGGTCACACAGATAGTACAGGAACTAAAGCTTATAATCAAAAATTATCATTAGAGCGTGCAAAGGCAGTTGCGAAAGAACTTGAAAAATCAGGCGTAGCTAAAGAAAAAATTGCAACTAAAGGCTATGGTTTTGATAAGCCAAAAGTAAGCAATGATACTAAAGAAGGTCGCGCGCAAAATAGACGCGTGGAAGCAAAATTTTTCATTAAAGAATAAGCTTTGTTAAAAAAGACAATTTTGTTTGACTTAGATGGCACTTTGATAGACTCTACAAGTGCCATTTTAGATGGATTTGATGCTGCTTTTAAAGCTTTTGGCGAGCCTTTGAGAGATCATGAAGCCATTAAAGCTTTAATAGGCTTTCCTTTAGATGTGGCTTTTGAAAAACTTGGAGTGCCAAAGGAAAAAACAAGTGAGTATATTAATGCTTATAGAAGCGTATATCAAAAAATCTATATAGAGCAAACTTCTTTGCTCTCTTTGGCAAAAGAAAGTGTATATGAGGCTAGTTTGTTTGCTGATTTAGCTGTTGTAACGACTAAAAGTTCTAAATTTTCCAAACCTTTGCTAGATCATTTAGGGATAGGAAAATACTTTAAAGTTATTATAGGTAGAGATGATGTAACTCACCCAAAACCAAATGCTGAGCCTATTTTATTAGCTTTAGAAAAATTATCTAAAGGTAAAGAAAATGCATTTATGATTGGAGATACTCATTTAGATATCCAAGCAGCTTGTAATGCTGGCGTTAAACCCATAGCAGTAAGTAGTGGTTATGAAAGCAAGGAAAGTTTAGCTAAATTTAAAATTCCACTTTTTAAAAATACTTATGAGGCAATAGAGTATATAAAAAATATCCGATAATTTCACACTCAAACTCCATACTTATAAATAATAAAAATTTTTTATCATTGTTTAAGACAATTCAAGATAAAGTAGCTATTGATTTTAAGTAATTATTTTAATTATAAGGATAATTAGATGAGTAAAATAATGAAAACAATGGATGGTAATGAAGCAGCAGCTTATGCAGCTTATGCATTTACAGAAGTTGCCGGAATTTATCCTATTACCCCAAGTTCACCAATGGCAGATTATACTGATATATGGGCTTCTCAAGGTAAAAAAAACCTTTTTGGAGTACCGGTTAAAGTTGTAGAGATGCAAAGTGAAGCAGGAGCGGCAGGGACGGTTCATGGTTCTTTGCAAGCTGGCGCTTTAACTACTACTTATACTGCCTCTCAAGGACTTTTACTAAAAATACCAAATATGTATAAAATCGCGGGTCAGCTTTTACCTGGGGTTATTCATGTGGCAGCTAGAGCTTTGGCTTCTCAAGCACTATCTATCTTTGGCGATCATCAAGATGTTTATGCGGCAAGACAAACAGGCTTTGCTATGCTTTGTTCGCATTCTGTGCAAGAAAGTATGGATTTAGCAGGTGTTGCACACTTAGCAGCTATTAAAGGTAGAGTACCTTTTATGCATTTTTTTGATGGTTTTAGAACAAGCCATGAAATCCAAAAAATTGAAGTAATGGATTATGCGCATTTTGATCGTTTGCTTGACCGTGAAGCTTTATTAGAATTTAGAAATTCCTGTCTAAATCCAGAAAATCCAAAAACAAGAGGTACGGCTCAAAATGATGATATTTATTTTCAGACAAGAGAGTTAGCAAATAAATATTATGAAGCTATTCCTGACATTGTTAATGAATATATGCAAGAAATTTCAAAAATTACAGGAAGAGAATACAAACCTTTTGTATATTATGGGGATAAAAACGCAACGCGCATTGTAGTAGCAATGGGTTCAGTGACTGAAGCTTTAAAAGAGGTTGTAGATCATCTAAACAACAAAGGCGAAAAAGTAGGGGTTTTAAAAGTTCATTTATATAGACCATTTAGTTTAAAATATTTATTTGATGTAATGCCTCAAAGTGTTGAAAAAATTGCTGTATTAGATAGAACTAAAGAGCCAGGTAGTTTAGGTGAGCCACTTTATTTAGATTTGAAAAGCGCATATTATGGAAAAGAAAAAGCACCTTTAATCGTTGGTGGTAGATATGGACTTTCTTCAAAAGATGTTGATCCTGCTCAACTTCTAGCGGTTTTTGAAAACTTAAATCAAGCAAATCCAAAAGATGGTTTTACCATAGGAATTAATGATGATGTGACCTTTACTTCATTGCCTGTGGGAGAAAAAATTTCTTTGGGTGATGAGAGTACTATAGAGTGCCTATTCTATGGACTTGGTGCTGATGGTACTGTAGGGGCGAATAAAAACTCTATTAAAATTATAGGGGATAAAACAGACTTTTATGCACAAGCTTATTTTGCTTATGATTCTAAAAAATCAGGTGGTTATACAAGAAGCCATTTAAGATTTTCTAAAAAACCTATCACTTCAACCTATCTAGTTTCTACACCGCATTTTGTAGCGTGTTCAGTGGCTGCTTATTTAGAAATTTATGATGTTTTAGCAGGCATTAGAAAAGGTGGAACTTTCCTTTTAAATAGTATTTGGAGTGCGCAAGAGACTATTAAGAAGATTCCAAATGCAGTAAAAAGGGTTTTAGCGCAAAAAGAAATTAATTTTTATATTATTAATGCTACAAAACTTGCTAGAGAAATAGGACTAGGTAGTAGAACAAATACAATTATGCAATCAGCGTTTTTCAAGCTTGCTAATATCATTCCTTTTGAAGATGCGCAAAAATATATGAAAGAATTGGCTTATAAATCATATAGTAAAAAAGGTGATGCTATAGTTGAGATGAATTACAAAGCTATTGATGTGGGTGCAGATGGACTTGTAAAAGTTGATATTGATCCTTCTTGGGCAAATTTAGCTGATGAAGTTAAAGAAGAAACTATAGCCTATAAAGGCACTGAATTTGTTGAAAAAATCGCAAAACCTATGAATGCAGCCAAGGGAGATGATTTACCAGTTTCAGCATTTTTGGGTTATGAAGATGGTAGTTTTGAGCATGGTACTACTGAGTATGAAAAAAGAGGCGTTGGTGTTATGGTGCCAAGATGGATAGAAACTAATTGTATTCAGTGTAATCAATGTGCTTCAGTGTGTCCGCATGCGGTTATTAGACCTTTCTTGATTGATGAAGAAGAATTAAACAATGCTCCAGCAGGTGTAAAAGAACATAGTTTAAATGCAAAAGGCGTAAAAGAGCAAAAATTAAATTTCAAAATTCAAGTTTCGCCACTTGATTGTACAGGTTGTGAGCTTTGTGTACATGAGTGTCCAACTAAAGAAAAATCTTTAGTAATGGTTCCACTAGGTGAAGAGCTTGATCATGGTGAGCAGGAAAATGCAGATTATTTATTCAAAAAAGTAAGCTATAAAGATAATATCTTAAATAGAGAAAATGCAAAAGGTATTCAATTCGCTCAACCTTTATTTGAATTCCATGGAGCATGCCCAGGGTGTGGAGAAACTCCTTATATCACTTTAATCACTAGATTGTTTGGTGAAAGAATGATTATCGCTAATGCGACAGGTTGTAGTTCTATTTATGGTGGTTCAGCTCCTTCAACTCCATATAGAAAAAGTAATAAAAATGGTCATGGACCAGCTTGGGGTAATTCTTTATTTGAAGATAATGCTGAATTTGGTCTTGGTATGAAAATAGCAACTGAAACAACAAGACATAAAATTGAGCAAATCATGAATGAAAGTATGCAAGAAGTTCCTAATGCGCTTTCTGCATTATATAAAGAATGGATTGCAAATAAAGAAGATTCTAAAGCTTCTTTAGAGCTAAGAGATAAGTTAGTGCCATTGCTAGAAGAAAATAAACAGATTAAAACTGTAAATGATATTTTAGAACTGAAAAGCTATTTAAGTAAAAAATCACATTGGATTTTTGGTGGTGATGGTTGGGCTTATGATATAGGTTATGGTGGGCTTGATCATGTTTTAGCAAGTGGTGAAAATGTAAATATTTTAGTGCTTGATACTGAAGTGTATTCTAATACTGGAGGCCAAAGCTCAAAATCTTCAAGAACAGGTTCAGTAGCTCAATTTGCTGCAGCAGGTAAGCCAGTGCAGAAAAAAGATCTGGGTCAAATTGCTATGACTTATGGTTATATTTTTGTAGCTCAAGTAAATTCTAATGCAAATTATGCGCAATTGTTAAAAGCAATAATAGCAGCAGAAGCTTATGATGGACCTTCTTTGATTATTGCTTATTCTCCTTGTATAGCTCATGGTATTAAAGGTGGGCTTGGAAATTCAGGAAATCAAGCAGAACTTGCCACAAAATGTGGATATTGGCCAACTTATATTTATGATCCACGTTTAGAAGCAGAAGGTAAAAATCCTTTAACAATTTCTTCTAAAGAGCCTGATTGGGATTTATATGAAAGCTTTTTAATGAATGAAGTGCGTTATAATTCTTTGAAAAAATCAAATCCTGAGCAAGCAAAAGAATTATTTGAAAAAAACAAAGCAGAAGCACAACGCCGTTATAGACAACTTAAACGTCTAGCAAGTGCTGATTTTAGTAATGAAAATTAAAATTTGCTTCGATTTTTACTTGTGAGTTTATGGGTGCTTAGTGCTTTTGGTGCTAAGTACCCATTTTTGAATCAAGATTGCAGTAATATTGATTTTTCTTTGATTCAAGATCCTTTTTTTCAAAAGACTACAAATATAAAATCTGATTTTTCTTTGCAAGCTATCATTTCTAATAAAGTTAAGATTAATGATAAATGGTATGCTTTAAATGATGATATTGAAGGTTTTAAGATTGTTGAGATTAAAAATTCTCAAGTTGTATTGATAAAGGAAGAAAAAATCATGGTTTTAAAATTGTATGAAAAAAATAATATTTTTATTTATTAGCATCTTAACTTTTACAAACGTTTTTGCTTCACAGTGTCATCAACGCTTTTTTGATATAAGTGTAGAAAATAAAACTTCTTTGATTGAAATTTTAAATGAACTTGGTAGAGAATGTGGTTTTAGTATTATAATAAAAGATTCATTAGCCAGAGAAAAGTTAAATCATACTCAAAATTATTTGCACATAAGAAAAATGTCTTTAAGAGAAATTTTTAAACTTTTATTGATGGAAAATAATCTTGCTTATGAGTATGAAAAAAATATTTTAAAAATTTATGGAAGACAAGTTAAAACTTTTAAAGTGCATTATATAAGCTCTATTAGAGAAGGGCAAAGTATTACCAAAGCTTCAGTGGATTCAAGACCTAAACAGGGCGATTATGATAGTGCTAAAGAAGCAGATAATTTGGTCATTAGCACGGATAAATTTGATTTTTGGGAAAAAATTTCAGAAGAAATACAAGCTTTATTAGATGAAAATACAACTAAGCCTATTATTAATACTAATGCAGGGATTATCACTTTAAATGCTACTTTGTATGAGCTTACAAGGGTTGAAAAATATTTAAAAGATTTAAATAAAAGACTTAAAAAACAAGTTTTAATTGATGTAAGTATAGTTGCAGTACATTTAAATAAAAGTCATTCAAGTGGAATTAATTGGCAAGAGCTTGCTTTTAAACTTAATGGAGATGATAATGATTTTATAATCAATAAAGGCGGTGTTAAAAATATTAATCTTAAAGCTAATGTTGAAACTAAGGCTATTTTAAATTTATTACAAGAAAATGGTAAAACTACTGTACTTTCTAACCCAAAACTTATGGCACTTAATAATCAGCAAGCTATTATTTCCATAGGTGATACGATTAATTATCAAGTAAAAGAAAGCTCTAAGGGTACTGAAATGGTACAACTATTAGTGAAACTTATAATAATTATTCTATTTTTGTAGGAATTTTACTAAATATTTTGCCAGAAATTTCAGATGATCATAAAATCATGCTTAGGATTAATCCTAGTTTGAGTGATTTTAAATATAGTGTTGATAATCATAGACAAAATAAACCAAGAAATATAGCACCAGATACTATACAAAAAAAGCTTTCTACTGTAGTTGAAGTTGATGATGGACAAACTTTAATTTTGGGTGGATTGATTAGTAAAAATACGATTAGTAACCATAATGAAGTAAGTGCTTTATCTAAAATACCACTTTTTGGTGCTTTATTTCAAGGAAAGCAAAATTTAGAAGATATTAGTGAAATAGTTTTTATCATCAAGCCAAGTTTAATAAGAGCTGATAAAAAAGTATTAAGTTTGAAAGAATTAGGTTTTGAACATGAAGATGATATGTTTTAATTTTTTAATTTGTTTGTCTTTTTTGAATGCAATGAATATTCAAAATGAAAGTTTTGAGCAAAATGTATTCTATGAAAAATTTATTAATCACCCAAGTTATGAAAATGCTTTAAATTTGGCTAAATATTTTTATCAAATAAAAGATTATCAAAAGGCCGTTTTTTGGGCTATTGAGGCAAATGAATTTGAGTTGTTGGAAAAAGAAGCATGGTTAGTTTTTATCAATGCTAAATTAAAACTTGGAAAGTATGAAGATGCTTTAAGAGCTAAAGAAGAGTATGAAAAACTTTTAGGAAATTATTTTGAATGATGCAAAAACAATAAAAGCTTTAAATGAACTTTCTTTGCAAGAATTGGCTTTAGAGTATAAATTGGAAATTTTAGACTTAAATCAAACTCTTAAAATAGAAAAATATCTTCATGTTTTGCCTTTTTCTTTAATAGAACAATATAATATTTTTTGTTTTTATGAAGATGATGAAAATATTCATATAGCTTCTTTAAAACCTTTAGATGAGAGTATTTTAGAAAAAATACAAAATTTATACCGCTTAAAGGTTATTAAAATTTTTCTTTGCGATGTTACACAATTTAAATTCTTGCTAGAAAGGATTAAATTTTTAATTTGCTTTCAAAACTATCTTGATAAATTAGAGCTTAATTTAAAAAGTGATGAAAATAAAGATGAGTTTTTATTAGAGCAGTTTTTGAATTTAATTTTAACTTATGCTTGTTTTTTAAGAGCAAGTGATATTCACTTGGAGCCTTTGGAAAATGAAGTTTTGATAAGATTTAGAATAGATGGAGAATTAAAATATATCCATAGTCTTGATGTAGATTCTTATCAGGCTTTATTAATGCATATAAAAATCATTGCCTTACTTAATGTAGCCGAACAAAGACAAGCTCAAGATGGGAGTTTTTCTAAGATAATCTTAGAGCAAAAGTATGACTTTAGAATTTCAATTATGCCTTTGTTATTTGGGCAAAGTGTGGTGGTTAGGATTTTAAAACAAGATGAGCATGTTTTAAAACTTGATAGACTTTTTATTAAAGAAGAAAATTTAATCTATTTGAAAAAATACATGAATGCACCTTATGGTTTGATTTTATTTTGCGGGCCAACGGGGAGTGGTAAAAGCACTTTTATGCATGCTATTTTAAACGAGCTTGATCAAAATAAAAAAATCATTACTCTAGAAGATCCTATAGAATATAAACTTAAACATGCTCAGCAAATTTTGTTAAATTCTAAAACTGGTTTTGATTTTCACAAAGCTTTAAGAGCGGTTTTAAGGCAAGATCCTGATGTGATTATGGTGGGTGAAATCAGAGATGAGGAGAGTTTGGATATAGTTTTAAAAGCTTCTTTAAGTGGACATTTAGTTTTAAGCACCTTGCATACTAATGGTGCTATAGAAGCTATTTTTAGAATGAAACACATGGGTGCAAAAGAGTATTTAATAGCTTATGCGCTTAATTTGATCATAGCCCAACGTTTGGTAAGAAAATTATGTAAATGTAAAGAACTTAGCGATGAAAAATTTCATTTTCAAAATCAAGTTTTTGAAGGAAAATTTTATAAAGCAAAGGGTTGTGCTAAGTGTATGTATAGTGGATATAAAGGGCGCTTAATGGTGGCTGAGTTTTTGTTTTTAGACCATAATTTAAAAAGTATGATAGAAAATAATGCAAATTATGAAAATATTTTAACATATGCTTTAAAAAAAGGCTTTTTAACTTTAGGTATGGATGCTTTGGAAAAAGTTAAGCTTGGTTTAACAAGTGTAGATGAGCTAAGAAAGATTGGTTTTTGAAAAAATTTATTATTTTTTATGCTTTAAACAAAGAGCAAAAGCAAAGTATAATTAAAGCCAAAAATCTATATGAAGCCAGAAATCTTGCACAAAAATCATTTGAAAATATAATTAGTGTTGAAGAATACTTTGGGACAACAAAACATAAAATTAAAGAAGAAGAGCTTATTTTTATCCTTAAAGATTTAAGTATGATTTTAAAAGCAGGATTAAGCTTACAAGAAGCTATTTTAGAATTTGCAAGATCAAATCATGATGTGCATATAGCTACAATATTTAGTATGATTTATAATAAACTCAAAAATGGAAGCTCTTATAATGAAGCTTTTAGAGGTGTTTTAAATTCTAGAGAATGTGCTGTTTTAAAAATTTGTGACGGTAAGGAGGATTTATATAAGGCTTTTGAGATTATCATTAATCTAAAAGAGAAAAACCTTCATAGTTTTAAGCAGTTTAAAAAGTCTATAACTTATCCACTTTTTGTTTTTACATGTATTATTTTAGCTTTTTTTGTACTGATGATTTTGGTTTTGCCTGAATTTAAAACTTTATTTTTGCAACTTGAACTAGATTTGCCAAAAATCACTCAAATTCTTTTTGTTTTAGGAGATTTTTTTAAACATTTTTATGTATTTATTTTATTAGGTATGGGATTTTTTATAATGCTTGCTTACTCTTTTAGAAAGTCTTTGTTTTTTCATAAAATTCTTTTTTATTCTCCCATTTTTGGAAAGATAATATTTTATCAAGATAAATTTTGTTTTTTCTTGATTTTTTCTTATTTATTGAAAGCAGGGGTGGATATAAAAAGAGCTTTTGAGCTTGCTTGTGAAGGTATAGAAAATCAATTTTTTAAAAACAAAATGTTTATTATAAAGACTTCATTTGAATCAGGACTTGATTTAGATCAAGCTTTTTTCAAAATAAAGCTTTTTGAATCTTTTGCGATAAGAATGTTAAATTTAGCTTTAAAAAGTTCTAAACTAGATGAGAGTACTTATGAGCTTGCTTTATTTTATGAACATAAAAAAGAAAATTACACTCAAAGACTTTTAAGTGTTTTAGAGCCTTTGATGACAATTTTTATGGCGAGTTTGATTTTAGTTTTAGCCTTGGGTGTATTTTTACCTATGTGGCAAATTAGTCAAGGAATTTAAACAAGATAATCATAAGCAACCTTAGCTATAGTTAAAGCAACCATAGTTAAAAAGAGTTTTTTGATAAAAGTTCCTTGTGTTTTTAAGACTAGTTTTGAGCCTACAAAGGCACCTAAGACTTGGCCTATACCCATTAAAATACCAACTTTCCAAAGTACTTCATAAGAGTATAAAAACACCCCTAAAGCCACTACATTGCTAGTGAAATTTAAGATTTTAGTATTAATGCTTGCATTTTTCATACTAAAACCAAGAAATATTACACAAGCAAAAATCCAAAAAGACCCAGTTCCAGGCCCTAAAAAGCCATCATAAAAGCCAAGCAATAAACCAAAAGTGACTTGAAAGCTTGCGGCGCTCATTTTTGCTTCATTATGAACATTTCCTAAATTAGGTTTAAAAATAGTATAAAGAAAAACTAAAGCTAGGCATATTAGCACAATGATTTTAACAGCGTTTTGATCTATTAGTAAAACTGCATAAGTACCAATAACAGCTCCAATTGCGGTAAATAAAATACCTAAAGCAATTTTTTCTATATTCATATGTTTTCTATAAGATAAAACCGCAGTAAGTGAGCCAAAAGTGCTTTGAAGTTTATTGGTAGCTAGGGCTAAATGAGGAGGGATCCCGCAAGCAAATAAAGCAGGTATAGTAATAAGTCCACCACCACCTACAATCGCATCAACACAGCCTGCAAAAGCAGCAACAAAAAATAAAATCACATAATAAGTTAATTCAAGCTCCATAAGCTTTCCTTGTTTTGTCCGATTCTATATAGAGCAAAATCATATTTTATAGGATCTTGTGGATCAAATTTTTTAAGACTTTGAGTAAGCTCTAAAACACTTTTAAAATCATAAATCTTACGCTTTAAAAGCTTAAGTTTTAATGAAACTTTATGAGTATGGGTGTCTAAGGGTATAAGTAAATCTTTTTTATCGATATTTTTAAACAAACCCAAATCAAGCTCATCTTTTCTTACCATCCACCTAAGATACATATTGTATCTTTTTAAAGGACCTTTTGGAGTTTTAAATTCTTTTGAAAAGAAAAACTCATAACCATAGCTTTTATAAGGATTAAGCTTATAAATTGTTTCTATAAAAAATTTTATTGCTTGTGTGATATTTTGTTCTTTTTGATAAGCCTTGGTAAAAATATTTTCTATGCTATCTTCATTTTTTAAGCGTTTAAGTGTGATAAAAATTTGAGCTATGTCTTGAGAGTTTTGAAAGCGGTATTTTAGATCTTTGCATTCTTTTTTAATAATCTCATCATTTCTTTCAAACAAAGAAAAATCAAGTTTTTTTAAAAAATTTACAATATTTTTAGCATTTCCATAAGCAAATAAAGCGCAAAGCAAAGCTATAGTTTCATCTTTATAAACACTTGCAATTTGCAAAGGATCAGGATGAGAGAAAAGCTCTTTTTGAGTATTTTTACTTAAAATAGCCTCATCTAAAAGAGCTTTAATTTGCATTAAGATTTTAAACCAAGTAAGGTTTCAAGCATTTGATCAACAGTAGTTACGATTTTAGCTGCAGCGCCATAACTTGCTTGATATTGTATAAGCGCTGCTAATTCTTCGTTAGTATTTACACCACTTTTTGATTGATATTCTGCATAGGCTGTATTAAATACTGTCATATTAGTTGCATGCGCAAAACCATTGCTTTCAGCATCTGAAGCAATTTGACCTGTAAATTTTCTATAATATCCATCTAAAGACATAGTATCAACTGTACCATCTTTATTATAAAAATTTACTTTTTGATTTTGAAGTTGCAACATAGCATTAGCTACATCATTGTTTCCATCAACTCCATTTGAGCTTGCTTTTAAGCTATTTGGATCATTTCTAATGCTTGAATTTACATTGATATTGCTTGCATCTTGACCATTAAAAAACGAAGATACATTTAAAGCACCTGGGAAATTTGTACCATTGTCTTTAAAAGCTATTTTATAACCCTTTTTTAAGCCATTGATTTGGAAATTTCCACTATCACTTTGTCCATCATAATGATAAAAGGCTTGAAAATAATCATTTAAATCATTACCAGGTTTTCCATCATGGTTGTCATCTATATCTGCATTGATTTGCTTAACAACATCTTCTATGGTGGTATTAACATCAATTTTTATGGTTCTAGTAGCTACTGCATTGCCTTCTTCATCATAAATTGTGATGTCAAAGCTTCCTGCTTGGATATTTTTATCATAACTCATTAAAGAAGTATCAGGTTTTAAGCCTTTTAAATCATCCGAATTTACTTTATCAGTTGCTGCTTGAGCATAGACATTATTAGTTTGAGTTATAAGTGTTTTTGTAAAGGTATTGAGCATATCTTTATACTCTTGCAATTTTCCATCGCTGTAAGTATCGTGATTGCCATCATAGTTTCTACCTCTAAGGTCAAGCTGAGCTCCAAGTTGTCCACCTGAAATTTTACTAGTTAAATCATAGCGGTTTTCATCATTTACTTCATAATAAATTTGATAAAATCCATTAGGATTATTATCATCTAATTTTAAAGGATGAAAGCTAGAGCCATTGACTATACTAAAACCTTGAATACTTAAATCATAATATCTTCCAGAATCAGTCATAGTAGATTCTAGGGTACTATCTTGAGAGCTTTTCCCTTTCCAGGCTACTGCATCAACTAATTTTGAAAGTCTAAGTTCAAGTTCATCTCTTTTATCTCTTAATTGATTAGCATTATCAGTAGGTAAAACTTCTTCATTTTCAAGTTGTTTGTTGATATTTGCAATTTCTTGACCAATATTATTGATCTCATCTACAGTTTGTCTGATTTGCTCGTTGACAGTTTGTTGCATTTTGCTAAGATCTTGTAGGGTTTTTTGTATGTTTTGAGTTAATGTATTTGCACTATTAACAAGATCTATTTTACTTGCTCCATCACTTGGATTAGAAGCAAAATTATTCCATGCATCATAATAATTTTTATAATCTTGTAAAATACCAGTTCCTTGCATATCAGGAAATCTTTGGCTTGCTTCTTGTAAAATTTGTCCTAAATAATTTGTATAATTTTGTTGAGTAGTGGCATTTTTTAACTCATAATAAGAGTGCTCATCGTGCAATCGTTTTATGGTATCAATTTGTGTGCCTGTTCCTAAGTGTAAACCACCTCTATCAAGAGACATACCTGAGCTTTGCACAGCTCTTTGTCTTGTGTAAAATACTGCGTCTGCATTGGCAATATTATTACCTGTTGTGTTAATTTGAAGCTCAGCAGCTCTTATGCCACTAACTCCGGTATATAAGCTATCAAAAATTCCCATGACTTAGCCTTTAAACATTAATCTTAAATAATGAATCTGGAATTGTTTTATTGTCTCCATAAGCATTATTTGTTCCATTTTGTTCAAACATTGCATTTAAAAGATTGTCGTAAAAATTTTTAATAATAAGAGCTAGTTTGGCATATTCTTTATTTTTTTGGTGTAAGGTATTTAAATTTTGCTTTAAAAGAGCAAGTTTTTCTTTATCTTCGTCATCCAAAAGCTCATCTAAGCCTTTATTGTTTCCTTGGTTACTAAGTTCTACCAAAGCCTTGTCAAGATTTTTTTTAGCAATTTGGAAGTCATTTACAAGTTTAGTTTTATCTTCAACACTTTTACTTACATGTTTATGATTAGCAGCTTGAATTTGTGCTATATCTTCTAAAGTAAGATTGATGAGTTTTTCTAAAATAGAATTTGTTTCATCTAAATATTGTTTAACCATTTTTTATCCTTTCTTAGGCACCAACCCAAAAAAGGATAAAAATTATAATAAAGAATCTGCTATTGCTTTAGAAGTGGCTTGTAGATTGATTTTATACTCGCCATTTTTAATTTGAGAAGCAATTAAAGATGCTTTACTTTCTTCTGCCTTTTGAGTTTCTTTTGCCTTGTTGTTTTCTTTGTTTTCTGTTTTATTTATATCATTAGTAGCAACCTGAGCTACATAACTTTGATGTATAGGGTTTATCATTTTAAGCCTCCAGTTCTATTGAAAAACTCTAAGAACTATATCGACACTTAAAAAAATAACTTAACCCCTTTCTTTTAAATAATCAAATAATAATTTTGAAAAACCTAACCCCCCGCTTAATGCTTTACTCATAGTATCATTATACATAGATGAATAAATTTCATCACTTGCATCTTTTCCAAATAAAGAATTTTCTTGTTTTAAAGAAATATCCAAAACACTTTTGATTAAAAAAGCTTCAAAAGCATCAGTTTGTTCTTTTAAAGCTTTATCTTCATCATTTAATGCTTGTATATGAGTTAAATCATTTTTAAAAGCACTATCTGCATAGTTTTTAGCAGCCTTGTAGCTATTGTTGTGTTTAGTAATACTTTCATAAAGTTCGCTACTATAGTTTTTGCTCGCTAAATAATTATCAACTCTCATCATATCACCTCTAATTCAGCACTAATTGCACCAGCTCTTTTTAAATTTTGCATAATAGCTATGATATCATTTGGCGCTGCTCCAAGTTTATTTAGCATTCTAGCTATGTTTGCTACTGTTGTTTTATTGTTTGTGATTTTTAAAGTATTAGATACTGGATCTAAAATACCACCATCTTTCATATCGATTTCATTTTGTCCTAAAGCTACGGTATTGTTTGGATCTATTTTTATAGTGATATCTTTATGAGTAATTAATATAGGTTCAACTTCTATATTTACTCCCGCTACTATAGTTCCTGTTCTTTCATCGATGATCACTTTACTTTCTGGAGTATAAGCTATATCTTGTTCTAATACTCTTGCCATAAATTCAACATGAGAAAATTCTTCAGGTTTTGTTAATTTTATAGTTCTAGAATCTAAAGCTTTTGCTATATCTGTATCAAAAATAGTATTTAAAACTCTTTCTATATTGTTAGCCGTTTTAAAATCTGCTTCTTTTAAACTTAAAATCAAATCTTCACTTTGGCTAAAGTTTTGTGGAATTTCTCTTTCTACGACTGCACCATTAATAACATTTGCTGAGGTTGAGTGTGTTCCTGCTGCGCCTGGTCTTGGACTAAGTCCACCTATAGCTAAAGAGCCTTGAGCTACTGCATAAATTTCTCCATCAACCCCTTTTAGAGCTGTCATAAGTAAGGTTCCACCTTGTAAAGATTTGGCATCACCTAAAGAAGCTACGCTTACATCAAGCTTATCCCCACTTCTTGCAAAAGCAGGAAGTTTTGCTGTAACCATTACTGCTGCTGTATTTTTTGATTTTATATCACCTGGGCTAACTTTTACATTCATACCCTGAAGCATATTTGAAATAGATTGTAGAGTAAATTCGCTACTTGTACCATCTCCGCTTCCATTTAAACCAACAACCAAACCATATCCTATAAGTTGGTTATCTCTAACACCTACTACATTGGTAAGTTCTTTAATAGTAGCTGCAAAAACGCTTAGACTTAGCACCAAGCTTAAAAATAATATTCTCATCGATTCTTCCTTTAATCTATGCTATTTTCATAAATTAAAGCAAAAAAGGTTCCAAATTTATATAAAGGAGTAAAAACTTAGAGTGGTTGAACCGAATTTTTTTTCTTTTGTTTTTTCGTAATTTTGTATTTTAGCTGGAGTTTTAAAAGTACTGTGATGTTCTATGATGATGATTTTAACATTTGAATTTTTTATATTTTCTATCAACTTTAAAGTTTTTTCGTAAATATCAAAAAAACCTTCTCTAATATCAAAGGGTGGATCAAGATATAAAATAATATCTTCTTTGGAATTTTGAATAATTTGAGGGGTTTTTTTAAAAGTATCATCATTAAAGCAAATGGTATTTTGATCAATATTGGAAGCATTTTTTAAAGCAATTTCATAAGCTTTTTTATCTTTTTCTATAGCATAACTTTTTAAGCAGCCATTACTTCTTGCCTCTAATGCCATTAAAGCACTTCCTCCAAAGGCCTCTATGAAAACCTTATCTTGTAAAGAAAAACGCAAAACATTAAAAACACAAGATTTTACTATGCTTTTGGTGCTTCTTGTGGTATCTAGACTAGGAAGTAAAATTTTTTTACCTTTATAGATTCCACTTTCTATGGTGGTGTAAATTTTTTGAGTTTGTTTTTTTGAGTTTGTTTTTTTATCTTCTTTGTAATTTTTTAAAAAATCTTTTACGCTTTGATATTCTTGTATTTTATGCATTATTATTTTCTTCTTTGATAAGATTTTTTAACTCTGTTTTGTAAAGATCAAATATTGCATCGATTTTTTCATGACTTTCTTGACGTAATTGCTCTAAAATGGCTTCACATTTTTGATTCATAAGTTTTTTTTCACGCATGGCTATTTTATAAGCAATACTTTGTAAACTTGCATTGAAATCATTTAAAGCATTAAGTAATTCCTCTATATTAAAAGGATGAGATAAAAAATTTGATTTTTTATTGATGATAAATTGTGGTTTTTGCGTGTTAACTTTTTCATCACAGACTAAAAAATCACAATCTTTTTTTAAAACTAAAAAATCCCTCAAAGCGATTTCTAAAGTTTTTTCTAAAATTAAATCCTTACATTCAAGAGCGATTTTCATTGACTAAACTCACTTTTAATTTGTGTTTTTTTAAAGTGTATGGTACTATACCTAGAGCTAAATTTGCAAGCTCTGCAAAAGTTAAAATATAAAAATCTTCAAAATTTCTATTTGAAATAACTTGTAATTCTTTATAACATTTATCAAACATATAAAAAGAATAAAAATCCTCAACTACTAAAAAATCACAACCATTATCATAAGCATCTAATACGACAGAAGCTGCACATTTGTATGCTAATTGGGTGTTTAAATTTAAAAAACTATAGCCACAACTTTTGTATTTTCTTTCAAAATCTATTACATTTGCTTTAAGCACTTTGGCAAGTTCTAAAGAGCAGCTTGCATCCGAAAATCCCTGATATACACCTATATTAAATTGTTCAAAAAAATGCTTAATGTGTTCTTGTTTAAGATGATCTAAAAAAATCTTTGGAGCATATTGGATTTTTTCAATTTTACTCATAATTTCATAAGAGCTACATTCACAAGCTAAAATATTATCCTCATCCATCATTCTAGAATATTCATCTAAGATATCTTTTGGATCATAATCAATAATAAAATAATTTTTACCCAAAGGCTTTTCGCATAATGTGCTTTGAACTCCAACTTTATCTAAAGCATCTTTGATAATATCAAAATAACAAAATAAATCATTATTGCTATTGGTGTAGATTTTGTACATTACTCATTCCTTAAAAAATACTTCTTGCAAGGCCTGATTTTACAAGCATAACTTTTAATTCTTTAATATAAGATTCATAATCAAGCTCATTTGAAGAAATAAAATTTTTAAATTTTGTGTGATAATAAATTCCTTTTTCTTCATCTGCGACTAATTTTAAAAATTGAGGTGCTTTTTCTGGGTATTTAAGTAGCATTTTATAAGCAAATACAAAAAAGCTATCGCCAAGATATTCAGGTAAAAATTCCCTAACTTCACTTGTATAATATAAAAAATCATATTGTTTATAAAGTTCTATATCGTGTATATCAATAAGTCCTTTAAAAAGTTCGAGCTTTTCTAAAAAATCACTTTTATCCATGATTAAATCTTTGGTTGCTCTTTTGGTATCAAGTGGTTCTATGGTAAGTTCTTTGCCAAATCTTTCTATGATATTATTTAAATCTCTTCTTTGTCTGATTGTAACTTGATTGACTTTAATGCAACTTTCTGGATTTTCTTCAAAATCAAAATATATGTCATCTTTTTTAATTTGACTTAAAACATCATAAACACTTTTAAAATTTTTACTATCATAAACATAAGGTTTATAATAAGCTAAATAATCACTATCTTTATCAAAACGAAAAATTCTTAAAGTTATTTGCATATTTTATCCTTGGTATTATTTTTCATTATATACATTTTAAACTTATAAAAATTTGATTATTATATAAAATTAAAAGCTTTTTGTATAAAATATTCACATGGATAAAGAAAAATTTATTGTCAACGCCTTTGCTAATTCTATCAATGGAGACGATGGGGCAATAATCGATGGATATTGTTATTCTAAAGATTTATTTTGTGAAGACGTGCATTTTAAGCGCTCTTGGATGAGTTTAGAACAAATTGGAGCAAAGGCTATGCTTGTTAATATTTCTGATGCAATTGCTATGAATGCTACACCAAAATACGCTCTTTTGGGACTTTCTTTGCCAAAATGTTTAGATATGAAACAAGTTAAAGCCTTGCAAAAAGGCTTGCTAGATAGTGCAAAAGAATTTGGAGTACAAATTATAGGCGGAGATACCATAGCGGATAATAAAATCAATATTAGTATAACTATTATTTCTAAGGTAAATAAAAGGGCTATTTTTAGAAAAGGTTTGAAAAAAGGAGATTTGCTTGCTTTTAGTGGGAAATTAGGTGAGAGTTTAAAAGGTTTAAATATATTATTTCGCGGTGGAAAATTGCATTCTAAACATCGTTTTATAAAACCTAATTTGAGACAAAAATTTTTTTATGATATAGCAAAAAAAGTTAGAGTAAGTATGGATATTTCAGATGGTTTAAATAAAGACTTATCAAGAATATTGTTTCAAAATCAACTTAATGCAAAATTTTTAAAAAAATTAGATAAATTTAGCTTAAATAGTGCAGAAGAATATGAAATTTTATTTGCTTTTGATAAAAAACATAAAGCATTTATACAAAATATGGCAAAAAAGCATAGAATTAAACTAAATATTTTTGCAAAAACAACAACAGGAAGGTATAAATTTTATGGAAGAGAACATCATTTTTAAGCCCTTATATACTTTAAAACACAGCCCGATAAATGTGTATTTTTCAAAAAATAGTAATGATTTTGTAGTAAGAGAAAAGCCTTTGTATGAATTTAGTGGTAAAGGTGAACATTTAATTTTACATATACAAAAAAAAGATCTAAGCACTAGCGAGGCTTTGAGAATTTTAAGTGAGCAAAGCGGTGTTAAAATGAGAGATTTTGGTTATAGTGGTTTAAAAGATAAACAAGGCTTAACTTTTCAATATATTTCTATGCCTAAAAAATTTGAAGAGAGTCTAAAAAAATTTAAACATGATAAGATGAAAATTTTAGAAAGTTTTTATCATGATAATAAACTTAGAATAGGGCATTTAAAAGGAAATTCATTTTTTATAAGATTAAAAAAAGTTTCAAAAGTAGATGCTTTAAAAATAGAACAAGCTTTTAAAAATATCCAAGAACAAGGTTTTGCTAATTATTTTGGATATCAGCGTTTTGGCAAATTTCAAGATAATTTTTCACAAGGACTAGAAATTTTAAAAGGCAAAAAAATCAAAAATAAAAAAATGCAAGAATTTTTAATTTCTGCTTTTCAAAGCGAGCTTTTTAATAGATATTTGAGCAAAAGGGTGGAATTATCACATTTTATTAATGAATTTAGTGAAAAAGAAATAAAACAAATTTATGGTTTAGAAAAAGAAGAAATCAAAAGTTTAAAAAATCAAAAGCAGTTTTTTAAACTTTTAAAGGGTGAAGTTTTAGGACATTATCCTTTTGGTAAATGTTTTATATGTGAAGATTTATCAAGTGAAGTAGAAAGATTTAATCAAAAAGATATTAGCGCGATGGGTCTTTTAATAGGCTCTAAAGCTTATGAAGCAAACGAAGGTTTAGCTAAAAAATTAGAAGATGAGATTTTTTCTTTTGCATATGAGTTTAAAAATAAAATGCAAGGTTCAAGGCGCTTTATGTGGTCTTATTTGCAAGATTGCAAAAGTTATTATGATGAAGAAAAAGCTCATTTTACTTTGGAGTTTTTCTTGCAAAAAGGCTCGTATGCCACAGTGATTTTAGAAGAAATTTTACACACAGATATCTTTGAACAAACTCATAATATATAATTTAAAAAATTGATATTGAGTATCAGTAAAAATTTATCTTTTATAAATTATAATAACAATTATCATTTTTATAAAAAGGAAAACTCAATGTCAGTTTTGGTTATCGGAGCGGATGAAATAACCCCAATAAAAGCAGTTTTGACAAACCTAGGTGCAAAAAGCATAGAGCATTGGGATGCTAGAAATGAAAATAGGGTAAATAGAAAACCCATTCCACAAAATACTGAATGTATAGTTATGCTTACTAGTTTTTTAAATCATAATACTATGAAAAAAATCAAAACAGAGGCAAAAAAACGCAATATACCTTTAGTTTGTGCTAAACGCAGTGTAAGTTGCGTGTATTGTGAATATTGTAAGGTTTTTGGACTTGATCAAACCTATGAGTGCGCAAAGAAGGCTTAGTGTATGTTTGGATTTAATGAAAAAGAGGATTTTATACCTAAAATATTTAGAGATTTAGAGCAAAAAAGTATTAATCATATTTTTTTAAATTTATATAATTCTTTAGTTGAAGATGATCTAAAAATACCTTATATCTATGCAAAAAAAGCTGACTGTTTAAGAAATATTTTTGAGTTAAAAATTCAAAATATGAGCATAGAAAGGACTTTGAGATTTAGCAAAATAAAACAATTTTGTCCATATTCTCATAAAATCATCAAAGCTTATAAAGAAGGAAATTTAAATCAAATACAACTTGAAGCAAAGATGCCAAAATATACTTTAGCTAAATTAATACAAAATGTGTTCTTATCGCCTAGTTTTACTTTGCCTTTACAAGTTGCTTTTGAGGCTTTTGTATATGATAAAATTTGCAAAAGCAATACCAAATCCAAAGTAAAGATTTATAAAAATATCATTATTATTAATGAAAAAATGGCAGTCATGCCTTTATTTTGTAAAGATAGTGATAAAGATATAGAGCTTGCTTTGCAATTTATAAAAGAAAATTCTTTTGAAAGATTTTATATTGTGTATCCAAGAAATAAAAATTTCACTCAACATGAAGAAATAAGACATTTTTTATGCGAAAATAATAAAACTTTGCTAAAATTAGTTCCCTATACTATTAATAATCAAATTTTAAGGAGATGTTAAATGTCAATAGCAGTAATTTATGGTAGTTCAATGGGTAATACCGAAGGTGCGGCAAACATGATCGCTCAAAAATTAGGAATTTCAGATGTATTAAATATCGCAGATATTGATGCAGAGAAAATTAATTCTTATGATAAATTAATTTGCGGAACTTCTACTTGGGGAAGTGGTGATTTTCAAGATGATTGGGATGGTTTTGATTTTTCAGCTTTAAATCTTAGCGGTAAAACTGTTGCTGTTTTTGGTATGGGAGATAGTGAAAGCTATTCAGATACATATTGCAGTGCTATGGGAAAACTTGCTCAAGCTTTAAAAGCAGCGGGTGCAAATTTGGTAGGTGCTGTTTCTACGGGTGGTTATACTTTTGAATCAAGTGAAGCCGTAGAAGGTGATAAGTTTGTAGGACTAGCATTAGATAATGATAATCATGAGGATTTAACAGAAAGTAGAATTGATGCTTGGTTAGAGCAAATTAAACCTTCTTTTTCTTAAAAATTAGATGCCTAAAAGGCATCTTTATGTTTAAAATTTTCTTTTTTTAGTTTCACTTAGCATATCTTGTGCTAAAGAATCTACTTCATTTGCAATAGTATTAGTCTGCATAGCTGTTTGAGAGTTTTGTTGTGTGAGTTTTTCTATAGTAGCTACTGATTCATTGATTTGACTAATATCATCTGCTTCTTCTTTTATGGCTTCACCCATATCATTTATTGACCGGGCTAAGATATTAGTATTAGCTTCAATCTCACCTAAAGACTTTTGAGTTCTTTCTGCTAGATTTCTAACTTCATCAGCAACAACAGCAAAGCCACGTCCATGTTCACCAGCACGTGCTGCTTCAATAGCTGCATTTAATGCAAGTAGGTTAATTTGATCTGCAATATCTGAAATTACTGTAGTTACATTTTTGATATCATTGCTTTGTTTTACTACATCTTGTGTTTTAATGGAAATTTCACTCATAGCCGAGTTCATTTGCTCTAAAGCTCTTGCACTTTCTTGCAGTGATGAGGTTTGATGTGTAGCGTCATTTGTAAGTTCTTGCATGCTTTGTTTGAGTGCTTCGGCCTTTTGGTTGAGTAATTCTCCTTGGTAAAGTGATTGTGTAAGCATGTTCTTTATCTCATCTCCAAGAGAATTTATAGCCTTTTCAATATCGCCTTTTGGTGCATTAATAGTTGCTGTGAAATCTAAGCGTTTATAGCTATCAAATACAGCTAAAATTTCGTTTAAATTACTGCCAATTTTTCTTTGTAAAGTTGTAAGCATACTATTTAACACTTTCATTAATTCTTGAATTTGAGGGTTGTTAGCATGAGAGCTAATATGCAAATCAAGCTCACCTGTTTCTATTTTTTTAGCAATATTGACAGATTCTTCAATGGCTTTTGCATCTTTGTTTAGAGCTTCTTTAATGATCTCAATGTTTTCATTAATTTCTTCTGCCATTTTTCCAAATTCATCTTGAGTTTTAAGCTTAATAGGATGAGAGTGAGAATCTTTGTGATTTAAATAATTAAAGAAATTATGTAATCCTGATGAAATGATTGCAATTGGTTTAAGATTGTAAGAAATAATCATTCTAATAAAAATCAAAGTGAAAAAAATAGCAATCAAGGAAATAATAATTTGTTCCATTAGTGTTTGTTTAGCTGCATCATTGTAAAAATCATAATCAGCTATAGAACAGATAACATATTTTGGATTAATTCCACCATTACAAATTAAAGCTCTAGTTTCATTTTCTTTTGTTTGAATTTTAAAAATATCTTTTGAAAGACTTCTATTTGTACCTTCTGGTGTTTTAAGATAATATGCAACAATATCTTTACTTGTATTGGTTGAGGTTAAAATTTTAGAAGGATCAGTGTGAAAAAGATAGGTTCCATCATGAGCTAAAACAGCAGCATGCGAATAAGAAGTTTTACCTATAGCTAAAACTTCTTCTGAGAATTTTTTTAAATCATAATCAGCCGCAACTACACCTATAACTTCACCATTTTCTATAATAGGATTGGCATAAGAAATAGTAGGTTTTTTCATGCTAGAAGATATGTATGGTTCTGTGACAATTAACTCTTTTTTTTCTTTGGCTTCTTTATACCATCCTCTAGTTCTAGGATCATATCCACTTTCTGGAGTTTGGTTGTTACCATTTGATCTAAACATAGAGCCATCTTCAAATCCTACATAAGTTAAGTCAAAACCTAAAGAATCTCCTATGGATTTTAACAAGCTAGTGTATTGTTTTGAATTTATATTATGTTTATTTTCTTTGATATATTTTGTTAAAGAATTAATTATATTACGTCTATCACTTGCATATAAATCAAATCTTTTGCTTACATCAAAAGCAACTTTTTGTTGAAATTGAACTAACAAAGTATGGCTATTAGATTTTGATTTAATATAATTAAAAACACCTAAAACACATAATAAAACTATAACAAAAATACAAACCAAAAAGGCAATTTTGTTGGAAAAATTACCTAGTAAATATTTTTTGGTAGATGAGAACATTTTTTTCTCCTTGAAAAGTTAAAAATTTAAAGTTTTACTACTATGGTAAATTATATGATTTTATTAAAAAAATATTTAAAAATTTATAAATAATATTAGGTTTTATTAAAAATACAATATATTTTAAAAGTATTTTAAAGAGAAAATTCTAATTTTTTGGAAAGTAAAATTTTATTATCAGTGTATTTTGCCCATTGTATATTTAAAGCGAAAATACAAGCTTGTGCAAGTTTTGCAAAGGGAAATTTTTTATAGTATATTCTTTCTTGCTCTTTGGTGGCTTTTTGAAAAAGAGCTTTGATTTGCACTCCTTTAATAAGATTAATAATATCTGTATCTAGCGCTATATTAACTGCTACTTTAGGGGATTTATAGGCAAGTTGAATATGTTTAGTATGTTCTTCGCTAGCAAAAATTAAAGCTAAATTTTTATCATCAAAAGCATAATAACAGCTTGCGCAATATACTCCACCATCCTCATCAAGCATACTTAAATTTAAAAGTTTTTGTGAATGGATAAATTTTTTAATTCTTTCATCCATTGTTATTGGCTTTAAGTTTTAAAATTTTTTGATAACTTAAGTGGGTTAAGAAGATTATATAAAATACTTGTAAAAATAAACCAAGTAAAGGTATGCTTGATAAAGCAAAAAAGACTAAGGTGATAATTTTAAAATATAATGGTGATGAATTTTTATAAAAATCATCAAAATTGTTTTTATCTAAGACATTGCTTAATACATCTAGTAATAAAAGTTTGTGAAATAAATAATAAAATACTCCATAATAAATCACAATGCTAACAAAAGGTATAATTAACAAGAAAGTAGCTACTACAAATAATACGCATGAGATGAGTAAAAATTTGAATGTTTTAAGTAAAATTTCTAAAGAATTTACTTCTTTTTGCATAGAATAGTTGTAGTATTTTTGGTTGATTTTTTTGACTATATAAGGAGTTAAAAAGGAAATTATAAACATAGTAAAAAATACAGAGGCAAATACTACTATAAAAAATCCTCCTATAGCACTTAAAAATGCAAGTGAAAATTGCACTATAGAAAAACTAAAAAACCAAGCCATAAAAGAGCCACTGACTACATCTTCAATATAAGAAAAAAATACATCATAACTATAATACACTAGCAGGGCAAAAATAACCAAGCTGATTAAAAAAGGCAAAGTTGAGAATTTTAAAAAAGGCTTGCTAAGAAAATCTTGCAAGCTTAGGTATAGTATATTCATTTAATTTGCTTATAAGCATCTTGAAGTTTTTGATAGATTTCTTTATAATCTAGTGTTTCTTTTAAAATTTGATTTAAAACTTCGTTATCTTCTGTGCCATTCCAAGTTTTTTTATAAGTGCCTTCTTTGTAGCCGTTTTCTTGTCTGAATTGATTTAATATATTTTTTCCAATATAGGTTTTATAAAGCTCAAAGAAATTTAAACCACATTTTCTCGCTAAAACAAAATATGCACTCAAAAGTTCACCTAAATCATAATCAAAACCACTGCATTTGTGGATAATAAGCTCAATATCATTTAAAATTCCATAGATATCTGCTTCATTTGGATTAGAAGTTTCTTTGCAAAAGTCATCAAAAAAAGTTACAGAAGAAACTTCCTCTGCTATGAAATTTTTATCATCTATTTGTTTTTCTTTGTATTCTTCTAAAATCAAACTTAAAATAAAATGCCATATATCCACTATTTCAATGCGCACATTGTCCCAGTTTGCAGGAGTGTGTATGCTTTTCCAATGTTTCCAAGCAAAAGAATCAATAAGCTCAGCACACTCCATATAAATACATCTTCTAAAACTAATCAATTTGCCTTCTTTGGTATAGCCATTTTCCCATCCTATACCATTGGTATCATCATTTAGTTTTTGCTGGAGTTCTAGCATGCTTTTTAAAATATCTTTTACTTCCATGTTATTTCCTTTTTTAAGCATAAAATCCAAATTCTTTATCGTCTTCTTCTTTTTGTTCTTTTTGTTTGTTATATTGTTCCCAAATTTCTTCTAGTAATTTAGTGCTATCTTGGAAAATTTGTTTTTTAATATCTTCAAGATCAGTTTTATTCATTTCTTTGTTTAAACTCTTATCCATGGTGTTAAATAACTCATGTAAAGTAGCCTTTTTATGTTCTTCATTTTTTGGTTCAGGTAAGGCATCGCCAATTTTCATTGCAGTGGTAATGAGCTCTTTTGGTTTTAAGGTTCCAACTCTTGAGTTTTTCATAAACTCATCGATTTGAGGTTGTACTTTGGCTACTGCTTCTTTTATTTCTTCAATTTCTTCTTGTGAAAGTTTAGTTCCACTATATGAAAATGAAAAACCAAATTGATTTCTTAAACTCAAAGATGCTGAATTTCCATCTTTATCTAATTTTGCTTCTTTTTTATCATACATAGAAAAAGAAAGATGGTTGCCATTTTTTGTTTTAATATCCATAGAAAAATTTTGAGAATTGTAGCTAGAAATTTGCATAGCTTTTCCTTTCAAGTAAAGATAAGGTTATATCGTCAAAATAACCAAATCTTGAATAAATTTGCAAAGTTTTGCACTTTGCAAATTTCAAATATTTAGGGAGATAAATATTTTAGCATTAAGTCTTTAAATGCTCGTTAAATCCCAAAATAATTTTAATAATTTTTCGTTTTTTGCACATATTAAAATTTGCTCTTTGTTATGTGTCTTTTTGCATGCTTTTAGAGCTTGTTTTAAATGTTCTTTTAAAGAAAAAATCAATCCAAAAGCAATACCTTCTTTATCTAAGCCGCCTAGAATATAAATTAAAGGCATGCGCATTGATTTAGAAACATCAAGTTTTGCTTGTTCATTAATTGTGATTTTAAAATCAAATTTGCTAGGATGTTTAAACTTATAAGCTAAAGCAAGATCTAAAAACTCATCTAAATGGTTTAATTTTTTTCCACTAATAAATGGATATATAAAATAAAATAAGTCTAAGATATTATTGCTAGTTTTACTTTCATCACCATAATTTTCTTGTATAAAATCATAATATGTTTTAAATTGCTCTTGGTAATTTTGCACTAAAGTCATAGCCATTTTGGTTTTTGCAAAATTATTTAAGAAAACTTTAGGATTAGCTTCAAAACTAAAATCTAAAAAATTAATCTTTGTATCATTTTGATAAAAAATCCCACTAGTGTCACTTTCTAAATCTAGTAAAATATTATTTGAATTAAGCTCATTGATGGAACTATTATGGACTATTTTATCATCTAATAAAATAGAAAAATCATTATAAGCAAATTCATTACTCATAGGTTTTTCATAAAAACCAAAATCATCCCAAAAATTTTCTTCACTACAAGCAATGCATCCATGTCCTGCAGCTACCGGCCAAGAGGTTTTGGAGTTAAATTTAACCTTAGGACAATTATTATAAGCATAAGGTCCTTTGCAACCTACTTTAAAAAGACAATAACCTTGTTTTATATTTTCATCATCAAAACTTTGAGCAAAATTTCCTGCTTCAAATTTAGCTTTTCTTTCGCATAAATCATGCAAGCATTTACCATAAAAGGCTAAAGGTCTATTTTGCTCATCTAAAGCCATATCTTGCTCAAATAATATATAAAAACAAAGTGCTGCGATGATATTTACATCACTTGGGGGACAACCTGGTATATTGATTACTTTTTCTTCTAAGACTTTAGAAATTCCTATGCTTTTGGTAGGATTTGGATATGCAGCTTGAATTCCTCCATAGCTTGAGCAAGTTCCCATAGCAAAGATTGTTTTAGCATTTTTAGCACATTTTTGTAAAATTTCATATCCATTTTCACCATGTGCTCCTATGGTTAGATAAAAAGGATCTATAGCACAAACTCCACCTTCAACAGCTAAAAGAAAATCTTTTTTTTCTAAAACTTCCTCTAAATGTGATTCTGCTTGATGTCCGCTAGCACTCATAAAGGTTTCATGATACTCTAAGGAAATAAAATCAAAAATTAAATCCAAAAAATCTGGCAATGAAGTTCTAAGTAAGCTCTCGCTACACCCTGTGCATTCACTTAAATGAAGCCATATGAGACTAGGTGGGGTGTGAAGTTGAAAATATCTATGCGCCAAAGGGCTAAATTCATTTGGTAAGCCTAAAATTTTAATGATAGAATTTACGGCCTCTAATGAGATATTTTTTTCTTCTTTGCGAGAGTTTTCTAATAGAGTGATTTTATGCTCTAATATGCTTTTTAATTCTTCATTGTCCAAAGACATTTTTTAACCTTTAGCTATTTGTATCATATTTAAAAAATCATTTGCATTTAATGCAGCTGAACCTATCAATACTCCATCGCAATTTTTTAAAGCGCAAATTTCTTTAATATTGCTTTGATTAACACTTCCGCCATATAAAAGCTTAGCATTAGTAAATTCTCTTAAGAAATTAAGTATAGTGTTGATATCATCAAGATTAGCACTAACTCCTGTACCTATAGAATAAATAGGCTCATAAGCTATGATAAGTTTTTTATAAGATAGATCAATATTTTCAATTTGTTTTTTTAAAAAATCCAAGCTTTTGTTAGCTTTTTTAGTTTCTAAGCTTTCGCCTATGCAATAAATGATATTAAAATCAAGATTTTTTGCAAAGTCAAATTTAGCCTTTAAAAAGCTTTCATCTTCCTTTAAAGCTCTTCTTTCAGAATGGCCTATTAAAACGCTTTTGATATTAAATTCTTCTAAGTGAATTTTACCTATTTCCCCAGTATATGCTCCATTTTCGCAAGGGTAGAAATTTTGCGCGCCTTGTTGAAATGAAAAATTGTCTTTTAAGAAAGCTATGCTAGGAGGGAAGATGAAAATTTCATCTTCTTTGTTTAAGTTTTGGTTTAATTTTTGAGCGTAAAGTTCAAAGCTTGATCTTGTATGATTACACTTTAAATTTGCTGCAAAAATCATTCATTATCCTTTATAGTCAAAGGTTTTACACCAGGAAGTTCTTTTCCTTCTATAAGCTCTAATGATGCTCCACCACCGGTTGAAATGAAAGTCATCTCATCAGCATCACCTGCTCTTGCTACGACATCAGCAGTATCGCCACCACCTATTACAGTTGTTGCATGAGATTCGCTAATATAATGACTCATTTTAATGCTACCTTTTGAGAATTTATCGATTTCAAAAACCCCCATAGGTCCATTCCACCATATAGTTTGAGCATCAGAAAGTGCTTCTTTAAACAACCTTACACTAGCAGGACCTATATCAAGCCCCATCCAACCCGCAGGAATTTCTTGCACAGGAGTGTATTTCATCACCGCTTCTTGAGAGCAAGTTTGTGCTGCTGTAACATCCACAGGAAGATAAATTTTCACCCCTAGATTTTTACCTTTGAGCAAGATTTTATTTGCTTCTTCAATTAAATCTTCTTCTAAGAGAGAATTTCCTATATCATAACCTTGAGCTTTTAAGAAAGTAAAGGCCATACCACCACCTATGATGAGCTTATCTACTTTTGGAAGTAAGTTAGTTAAAGCTTGCAATTTCCCACTTACTTTAGAACCACCTACTACTGCCACAAAAGGTCGTGCAGGGTGTTTGATGAGATTGCTTGCAAATTCGATTTCTTTTTGGAGTAAAAATCCTGCACCCTTATTTGCATTATCAAAGTATTTTGTAATAGCTTCAACGCTAGCATGAGCTCTATGGCAAACCCCAAAAGCATCATTAATATAAACATCAGCCATAGAAGCAAGTTCTTTGGCTAAGTTTTCATCATTCTTGGTTTCACCCTTTTCAAAGCGTAAATTTTCTAAAAGCAAAATTTCACTTGATTTTAATTCGCTAGCTTTTTTCTTTGCATCTTCACCTATAACATCTTTAGCCATAATGACTTCTTTAGACATTAAACGCGCAAGTCTTTTTGCAACTGGCTCTAAAGAGTATTTTGAAGCTATTTCTTTTGGACGCCCTAAATGTGAAGCTAAAATAACTGCACAGCCATTGTCTAAACAATATCTTATAGTAGGGATAGCCGAGCGAATACGACGATCATCAGTGATATTTAAAAACTCATCTTGAGGAACATTAAAATCACATCTAATAAACACTTTTTTCTTTGCAAGATCAATATCTTTAATCGATAAAATACTACTCATCTTAAGCCTTTGCTACAAATACTGCCATATCTACTAAACGAGAAGAATATCCCCATTCATTATCATACCAAGCAACCACTTTAACAAAATCATCACAAATAACTTGAGTTAAATCACTTGCTACAATCGCACCATAAGAGCAAGTTATAAAATCACTTGAAACTCTTTCTTCATCATCAACCAATAATATACCTTTTAAATTGCTAGCAGCTGCTTTTCTAAAGGCTTCATTGATTTCTTCTTTACTTACTTTTTTCTTTAAAGTTGCAGTTAAATCCACAGTTGATACATCAGCTACAGGTACACGCATACTTTGACCGTGTAATTTTCCATCAAGCTCAGGCATAACAAGTTTCATAGCTTTTGCTGCACCAGTTGATGTAGGAATGATATTTTGCGCAGCAGCACGTGATCTTCTTTTATCTCTTGCTTTTGCATCAATAATGCTTTGTCCGTTTGTGTAGGCATGTATAGTAGTCATTAAACCTTTTTCTATGCCAAAATTATCTTGCAAAACTCTACAAATTGGTCCTAGGCAGTTAGTGGTGCAACTTGCATTTGAGATGATGTTTTCGCCTTTATATTCGTGAGCATTTACTCCTAAAACATAAGTTGGAGTTTTATCTTTTGCAGGTGCACTCATGATAACTTTTTGCACCCCATGATCTAAAAATCCTTGACATTTTTCCATAGTTAAGTGTGCGCCAGTACACTCTAAAACAATTTGTGCACCATATTTTGCAAAGTCTAAATCCGCTACATTTCTGCTTTTTAAAACTTTTATTTTTTTATTATCAATTATTAAATCATCACCATCATTTTCAACACTACCATCGTATACCCCATGAACAGTGTCATATTTAAAAAGATATTTAGTAAGCTCTATATCAGTAGTATCATTAATCGCTACAAGTTCGATATCATCGCGCTTCATAATAATTCTTGCAACACATCTTCCAATGCGTCCAAAACCATTTATTGCAACTTTTACAGCCATTTTCATTTCCTTTTTATGATTAAGTAGGTAAAATTCTACTAAAAAAAGGTTAAATTTTAATGAAAATCGCACTTTTTGGTGGCAGTTTTGATCCACCCCATTTAGGGCATAATGCTATAGTCTTTAATGCACTAGCAAATTTAGAGCTTGATAAACTCATTATTATGCCAACTTTTATTAGCCCCTTTAAGCAAGAATTTACAGCAAATGAGCAAAGACGCTTAAAATGGTGTGAGATGATTTGGGGAGGTTTGGAAAAAGTTGAAATTTGTGATTTTGAAATAAAAAAACAAAGACCCGTACCTAGTATAGAAAGTGTTGATTTTTTGCATAAGCAATATGAAATTTCTAAATTTTATCTTATTTTGGGAGCTGATCATTTACGAAGTCTTGAAAAATGGCATGAATTTGAAAGATTGCAAAATTTGGTAGAATTTGTTGTAGCCAAAAGAGATAGTATTTTTATACCAAAACATTTTAAAACTTTAGATACTAAAGTAAATATCTCTTCTTCTTTTATAAGAGAAACCTTGCAAACATCGCAAGTTTGTGAGCAAATCAAAGAAGAAGTTAAGCTTTATTATTCTAAATTTAAAAATATTTAACAAAAGGAAAATAATGCAAGAAAGAATTAATAATATAGTACAGATTTTAGATGATAAAAAAGCAGATTTAATAGAAACTTTTGATATGCAAGATAAAGATTATTTTGTTAAATTTGTAGTGATTGCTACTACTATGGGGGAAAGACATGCGCTTTCTTTGATTGATGATTTAAAAACCAATCTTAAAAGTAAGGGTGAAGAGTTTTTAAATATAGAAAGTAGCGAAGAATGGACTGTGCTTGATTTAGGTGATATTTTAATTCATTTAATGAGTGAAACTTATAGAGCAAAATATAATATAGAAGAATTTTTAAAAAGTCTAAATAAAGAAAATCAAAACTAGGATTAAGATTTGGATAATCTAATCACTGAATTATCAGATTTAGCTAAAGAATATTTTGAAAATTCAGAATTTGAAAAATGCGATGAGGTTTTAAGTGAACTTATAGCTTTTTGCAAAGGCGAGGTTACGCTTGCTCAAGATGGTAAAATGATTTTTATAGATGATGAAGACAAACATCGTTTGCTTTTAGAAGCTTACCATAATAGAGCGCTTTGTAGATTTAATTGTTTGAAATTTCAAGAAGCACTTAAAGATGCAACCATAGCTGTAGAATTTGATCCTAGTAATGTATTTTTATTTAATCTTTTGGGTCTATGTAATTTTAAATTAGATTTATTACAAGAAGCACTTTTGGCTTTTAATAAAACTATAGCGCTAGATAATGCATATTATTTAGCATATTTTAATAGGGCTAGAGTTTATATACTTTTAGATGAGCACACAAAAGCTTTAAAAGATTTGCAAACTTGTATTGATTTGGCTCCAGAATATTATATGGCTTATTATACTAGAGCTATTACTTTGCTTAGTGTTGATCCAAAACAAGCTTTGATTGATTTTAAAAAGTCTCAAGATTTAGGATTTGAATCCTCGCAGATTTTTTATTATCAAGGTGTAGCTTGTGAGAATTTGGAAGATTATCAAAAAGCTATAGAATTTTTTACTAAGACGATTGAGCAAGATGAGAGTTTTGCTGATGCGTATTATAAAAGGGCTAATAATAAACGTAAAGTTGATGATTTAGAAGGAGCTTTGCAAGATTGTTTAAAATCTATTGGGCTAGACAATGAAAATGCAATGGCATATTTGATTTTGGGACATATTTATAAAGACTTAGAAAAGATAGAATTATCAATAGATGCTTTTAAAAAATCAATCGATTTAGATGAAAATTTACAATATCCATGTTTTGCATTAGCTAGAGTTTTGTATGATTTAAAAGATTATGAACAAGCTTTGAGGTATTATGATAAAACAATTGAGCTTTATGAAGAATACGCTCAAGCATATATTAATAGAGGCAACACTAAAATTAACCTAAAAATGATTGAAGAGGCTATAGAAGATTTTGATTTAGCAGCTAAATATTATCAAGAAAGAGCAAGAAAGCATGATTTTACTCCATCAGAATTAGCAGAACTTGAACACGCAGTTCCTTATGGTTTTTATCATTTGGGTAATAGTTTATATGAAATAGACAAATATGATGAAGCTTTGATAAGTTATGAAAAAGCTTTGAAATATCAAAAAGAATATCCTGATGTGTTTTTTAATAGGGCTTATTTAAAATCTGATCTTGAAAAATACGAGGAAGCTTTAGAAGATAGCGAATTAGCTGTTAAATACTATAAAAAGCAAAATAATACTCAAGATTATGTTAATTCTCTTTCTCAAAGAGCTTGGATCAAAAGCAAGCTTGAAAGATTTCAAGAAGCTATGGATGAATACAATGAGCTTATAAAAACATATAAAGATTATATTGATTTAAAAGATGTATTACTTGAAAGAGCATATTGTGCAAAAGAACTTGAATCTTATGAAGAATTAATAGCTTATTGTAATGCAGCGTATAAGGTGGATAAAAATAATTTTAAACTTTATTTTTGGCGAGGAATTGCTAAATATAATTTAAGCTTAGAAGAAGAAGCTATAGAAGATTTAAATAAGGCTTTAAAAATTGATAAAAACCATAATGGAGCAAAGTATTATAAGGGGCTTTGTTATGAAGATCTTTATATGTTTGAAGAAGCTATAAAATGTTACGATAGTGTGATTTTAAGTAATGAAGAAGATGATGAATCATATTTTCATAGAGCAAAATGTAAAAGAAATCTTGAAAAATATAATGAAGCTTTAAAAGATATCAATGAATGCTTAAAAATAATTGATGATATTGGGGAGTATTGGATAGAAAAAGCACAAATTTTAAGCTTTTTAGGAAAATATGATGAAAGCTTCAAAGCAGCAAAAAAAGCAAGTGAGCTTGAACCAAAATCATATGAGTGTTATCATTTTATGGGTGCAGTTAAAGTGTATTCGCAAGATTTTAAAGAAGCTATAAAATATCTTAATATGGCTTTAAATTTAGATGAAAGTCAAAATTGGACACATTATTATAAGGCAGAGTGTTTAAGAAATTTAGGTGATTTTCACGATGCATTGCAATGTTATGAAGATTGCTTAAAGATAACAAAAGAAAATACTGATGCTTTGGTGGGAAAAATTCAGTGTTTAGAAGAGCTAAAAGAATACGAGCAAGCTTTAGAGTGTACTAAAGAATTATTAAAGCTTGATGAAGAAAATGAATTTGCATTAAAAAATCAAAATATTTTAATGCAAAAATTAAAACAGCAAAATAAAAAATGGTGGCAAATTTGGAATTAAGCTTTGTGTGATTTATTATTTGTGCAGATTTGAAAATTTGCATAAATAAAGTCTATTTGGTGTTTTTAATGAAAATATGAGTTTTGAAAAAAGTTATTTGACCTTTTGTATTTATATTAAATTCTAAAGGGATAAAAATCAAAGATGAGTTATTGTTAAGTTTGTAGCTTAATTGCGAATTTTTCTGATAATTTTTTAATATTTTGTCAAAATTTTCAAGCTTTAAAAGTTCTTTTTCTTGAAGTAAAAAATACAAGGTATTATCATCAATTTTCATAAAATATTTAAAGTCACTTGAATCAGCAATAAAATCAAATAATACTTCATCATAATTTTCTTTTAATTTGGAGTATTTTGGATGAAATTTTTTGGACATATTGTGAAATTCTATCTTTTGTGGTTTTAAATGAGTTAAATTATAAGTTTTTAAAAAATCATCAAAACTATAATTGTTGTTATAATTTTTATTAAGATTGTGCAAAGTGTTTTTGATACTTTTAATTTGATTATAATATTGCCTGCTTTGAATATAGTCAAGATTTAAAGAATGTATAGAGTTTTCTAATTTTTGCAATTGATATTTTTGTGAAGAAAAGCTTATGTAATTTGCAAAAAATCCTAAAAATAGTGCCATAAGTGCAAGTAGATAAAAAGAAAATTTTAATGCTATTTTTTGTTTAAACACGCTTAGATAATTTGCAATCAAAAGCCATAAATTTAAAGCTAATACTGCTAAGCGTTCTGGCGTAAAGCCATATTGTGTAATTCTAATTATAATAGCATAAAATACGAAAATATTTAGTGATAGTACCACAATAAAAAAGGCATAAAGTAATGATTTTTTGATTTTATAAAAAGATAAATTTATCCAAAGATTAATTAATAAAAAACTACCAAACCAAAGACATAAATGAACTATACTAAGATTTTCTAAAAGATTAAATAATGCTCCTAAACCATAGGTAAAAAGCATGATTATATATAAAATACTAAAAGTATTTAGTATAAAAACAAAAATTTTATGAAAATTGTATGAAGTAAAATTGCCAAGTAAAAATAAAGAAACAATTCCAGCACTACAAAGCCATAATGATAAAACACAAGAATCTAACATGCTTGAAGAAATATCAAATAAAAAATCAAATGAACCATAAAATATAGCCAAAAATATACCAAAAATGAACCAAAAGCTTATACTAAAAGAAATGGCAGCTAAAAAATGATGAAAATAATTAAAATCATATAATTTTCTTGCACATACTAAAGCTATAAGAGCTGTTGTTAAGGAAATATACAAAGAATTATTAGTAAAAAATATTAAATAATTTTCTATACCATCTTTAAAAATAAAATTTAAAAATATATAAAAAATTAGCCCAAAAAATCCAACCCATAAATTTTTCAAACTTTTATAATTTTGTATTAAATTGCTTTTTGATTCAGTGAATGTTTCACAAAAAATTATAAATAGGGTTAAAAGTAAAAAAATACTAGTTTGGTATGAATCATTAAAAAATGCTACAAAAAACCAAAAACATAAATAAAAAATAACTCCAAGTGGATGATTCAATAAAGCTATATAGCTAGAATTAATAAATTTTTTAAACATGAATATTTTTTATTTTGTTAAGTAAAATTGATATAAATTCTTCAAAGTCAGGTAAATTTAAATCCTTAATTTCTCTTTGCTGTTTTCCCCACATGCATTCAGGAAAAAACCCATCTTCTTTAAACCGTGCCATAACATGAAAATGCACTCTTGGTACATAGTTTGCAAAGGAAGCTATGTTGATTTTTTCTGGGTTATAGTACTCTCTAAGGCTTAATTCACAAGCTAAAACATATTGAAAAAGCATATTTTGCAAAAAGGCTGGGCAATCACTTAATTCTCTGTAATTTTCTTTAGTAAAAATTTTTACCCAGGGAATTTGAGAATTTTCTTTTTCTATAAATAAATAATCATTTTCATAAATCATACTAACCCTTAAGAAAAGACTAGGATTATTCCTAGTCTTTTGATTATTTTTTTGGTCCTATCATTTTTGTAGGATCTACAAATTTAGCAAAGTCTTCTTCACTTACCAAGCCAAGCTCCATAGCACTTTCTTTTAAAGAAATACCTTTTTTGTGAGCATTTTTAGCTACTTTAGCTGCGTTTTCATAGCCAATGTGTGGGTTTAATGCAGTCACTAGCATTAAAGAATTATGTAAATTATGATCTATTTTTTCTTTATTTGGCTCTATGCCAACAGCACAGTGGATATTAAATGAATGCATAGCATCAGCTAATAAATCAAGGCTTTGCAAGAAATTATAAATAATCACAGGTTTAAAAACATTAAGCTCGAAATTTCCTTGGCTTGCTGCAAAACCAATAGCTGCATCATTTCCCATAACTTGCACTGCAACCATAGTTAAAGCTTCACATTGAGTAGGATTAACCTTACCTGGCATGATGGAACTTCCTGGTTCATTCTCAGGTATGTTTAACTCTCCAAGACCACATCTAGGGCCACTTGCTAGCCATCTAATATCGTTTGCTATTTTCATTAAATTTGCAGCTAAGCCTTTCATAGCTCCATGGGTAAAATTAATTGCATCATGGCTTGTTAGTGCATGGAATTTATTTGGACTTGAAACAAATTTAGTACCTAAAAGCTTGCTTAATTCCTCGCTTACTTTTTCACTAAGTTCTGGATGTGCATTTAATCCTGTGCCAACAGCTGTCCCACCTATTGCAAGCTCTCTTAATGTAGGCAAAGAAGCGATGATTTGCTCTTTTGAGTGAAGTAACATAGAAAGGTATCCACTAAATTCTTGAGCTAGGGTAAGTGGTGTAGCATCTTGAAGGTGAGTTCTTCCTATTTTAATAATCCCTTCAAATTCTTTTACTTTCTTTTCAAAAGTCGCAATAAGCTCATCTAAAGCAGGGATAAGTTTTTTTTCTACTTGTTCTACTGAAACTATGCTCATAGCAGTTGGAAAGGTATCATTTGAGCTTTGGCTCATATTTACATGATCATTTGGATGAACAAGTTTTTCTTTTCTAAAATCACCACCCATAATTTCAGTAGCACGATTTGCTATAACTTCGTTCATATTCATATTACTTTGAGTGCCTGAACCTGTTTGCCATATTGCTAGTGGGAAATTATCGTCAAATTTTCCTGCTACAATTTCATCGCAAGCTTGCACAATAGCATTTTTTTTAGCATCGTCTAATTTGCCAAGTTTGTTATTAACTAAAGCCAAAGATTTTTTAAGATTTGCAAAAGCATAAATTAAAACTTTTGGCATTTTTTCACAACCAATTTTAAAATTTTCAAAACTTCTTTCAGTTTGTGCACCCCAATATTTATCATTAGGAACTTTAATCTCTCCCATAGTATCGTGTTCGATTCTATATTCCATGGCTTTTCCTTGTAATAAAATAAGATATGATATTTAAACCAAATAAACCCTAAAGTTTGCTTATAATTTAAGAAGTATTTATAAAATTTTTTAAAAAAGTGTAGTTTTTTCAAAACTACACAAAATATTTATTCTACGGTAACACTTTTTGCTAAATTTCTTGGCATATCTACATCATTACCAAGTCTTATAGAAACTTCTAAGGCAAGAAGCTGTAAGATTACCATCATTTCAAAAAATTCACACATATAGTGTTCTTGTTTTGAAGTTCTTATAAAATCATCGCTTAAATCAAAATCAAGTGGAGAAATAGCAAGTAAGGTAGAATCCCTTGCAGCTAATTCTTCTACATTTGATTTGGTTTTTTCATAAAGGCAATTTTGCGGCATTAGTGCAACGGTAAAAAGCTCGCTATCTGCTAGAGCGATAGGCCCATGTTTCATTTCACCTGCTGGATATCCTTCAGCGTGCAAGTATGAAATTTCTTTTAATTTTAAAGCCCCTTCTAATGCTAGTGGATAAAATACATCTCTTCCTATAAAGAAAAAGCCATGGCCATGTAGGTATCTTTTTGAAATTCTGTGTACTTTTTCATGTAAGTTTTGTTCAACTTTAACTATACTTGGCAAGCTTCTTAGAGCTTTGATTTCTTTACTCATATCTAAATTTGCTTTTTGTGCAAGATAGATTGCAAGCATCCATAAAGTTGCTACTTGAGTGGCAAAAGCTTTAGTTGAAGCCACACCTTTTTCAATACCCGCTCTAGTAAGTAATGATATATCAGCTAAACGCACGATATTAGAATTATCCACATTACATATTGCTAAAGTTTTAACTCCTTGTGCTTTTGCTATTTTTAAAGCTTCAAGTGTATCAGCTGTTTCACCACTTTGAGAGATTACTATAAAAAGAGTATTTTTGCCTATAATGGCTTCTCTGTATCTAAATTCACTTGCTACTTCAACTTTAGTTTTAATCTTTGCAAGTCTTTCAAGCAAATAAGCCCCGCTTAATGCTGCATGATAGCTTGTGCCACAAGCACAAAGTGTGATTTCATCTATGTTTTGTAAAAGAGTTTCATCTATATCTTCAAAAACAATCTGCTCACCTTGTAAGCGTCCCATTAAAACTTCGCCTAAAACTCTACTTTGCTCATAAATTTCTTTTTCCATAAAAAATCTATAACCATCTTTTTGAGCATAACTTTTATCTTGACTTAAAGCCACAAAAGTAGGTTGTATGCAAGCTTGATCATGACAAATTTTGCATTCGTTTAAATTCACATATCCATAATCTCCATCTTCAAGATAAGCTACTTTATCCACTAAAGAAACTAAAGGTGCATCACTTGATGCAAAATAATATTCATTTTCATCGCCATTTTTTCCGATGATGAGTGGCACTGCATTTTTAGCAAAATAAATTGTATTCGGATCTTTTTTACTTACAAGCAAGATTGCAAAAGCACCTTTTAATTCAGCTATAGTCTTTTTGAAAGCTTCAAATGGTTCTAAATTACTTGCATAGTGTTCAAATAAATGCACAATAACTTCAGTATCGGTTTGACTTAGAAAATTAATACCTTCTTGTGTGAGTTTTGTTTTTAATTCTTGGTAATTTTCTATGATTCCATTGTGTATTACACAAGAGTACTGTCCTAAATGTGGATGAGCATTTATTTCAGTTGGTTTTCCATGAGTTGCCCAACGCGTATGGCCTATAGCAAGTCCAAAGCCATCACTATTAAAATTAGCAGTTTTATTGGCTAAATTTTCTAATTTTCCAACCGCTTTAAAAAAGTCTAACTCTCCATCTTTCATTACTGCTATGCCAGCGCTATCATAACCTCTATACTCAAGCTCTTTTAAGCCTTCTAATATGATTTTTTTCTTTTCTTTGGTCCCTATATATCCTACTATTCCACACATCTTTTACTCGCTTATTAGTGATTTAAGAATTTGATCTTTATGATCTTGCAAGCTTTCATTTTTATGCAAAATCAAAACATTTCGCGTTCTTTCTTTTATGGTTTGAATTTTTGCTGCGCTTAAGATAATATCATATCTTGCAAGCACATCCATCACATAAGCCATTAAACCTTTCTGATCTTTTGTGTTTAAGGTTATTTTGGCATAGCTTTTGGAATAATTCATATCTAATTTTAATTCATCTTTTTTAATGTTTGGTTTTTTTGCCTTTTTTTGTACTTTTAAATGCAATTTAGAATTTAGTAAATTTTCTAAACTTTGTTTTTGAGTATCGCTTACTATATCTGAATATTCAAATTTCAAATAAACTTTTTCATCAAATAATTCAAAAAAACTCATAAAAATTAAATTCAAAGAACTTAGAGTATTGAGTATATTTTCAAGATTGTTTTTTCTATTCATAATTAATTCTAAAGTAAAATTATCTTGATTATCAAGCCAAAAAGTAAAATTTTCTTTTTGTGCAATTTGTGCTATTTTAATGATTTTTTCAAAACTATTTTTTATAAAAAAGAGATTAGATTTAATATGAGTGATATTATCTTGAGTTTGCTCATCAAGATCTAAAAAAGCCTTACTTCTTTTTAGGGTTTGTTCTTTTTTTACTCTTCTTTGGCTCTCATCAATCAAATTCTCATCCTCAAAGCCTTCTAATGCATTTTGAAATAATCTTTCTAAACTTTTATAATAAAAATGATTTTCTATACCTAAAGCTTTAGCATTGCAAAAAGATAAAAGATGTAAGGTTTTTAAGGTATTTATATCATTTAATTTGGAAATAAAATTTAAAACAATAGTAGAATTATAAATATCTTCTTTTTCTATAATGTCTTTAAAAGCGTTAAAATTTTTATACAATCTTAAGCCAAAATCTAAAAGTTCATTATCAACTTGGAATTTTCCTACATAAGCCCTGTAAATATTTGCTAAAGAAATTTCATTTTCTTCGTGAATAGCACTTAAAAGTATGGTGAGTTTTATTATTAAAAGTGTATTTTCATCAAAGCTATAATCTTTTTCTTCAAAGTATTTTAAGCAAAGTAATGCTCTATCTAATGCACTATAAACACCTTCTTCTTCAAGTAAGAATTTGCTTTGAGTAAGAGGTTTGCAAAAATCTTTTAAAATATTAGCATCAGCAAGAAGTTTTAAAAGAGCAAAAGAATGCTTTCTTTCTAAAATTTTCTTGAATAATTCTAAATTTTCATCTTTATTTTCTGCTCTTTTTAATGCAAAAATGAGTTTGATATCAAAATTATAATCTTTATCATCTAATTTTAAAAGTTGATTTAATATCAAGTTTAGGTTTTCACTTTTGTTAGAATAAGTAAAAAAGCTATCTTGTGTTTCATAAAGTTCATTATCTTTATAGTGTTTTTCTTGGATACACCTTGCTAAAAATTGCGTATAAATTCCACAAGTTTGCATACATTGCATGGCTTTTTGAATAAGTATGGATTTAAGATCTAAATTTTTCTTTTCTTTTTTTTGCATTAAGTTAGCAAGTTCTTGTGAATTTTGTATTAAAAATAAATTAGTGTTTTTACCTTCTAAAAGATTCATTGCACATTTAAGTGAAAATAAAAAATCACTTGCAAGTTTAAATTCGCTTAATTCTTTTTCGTTGATAAAATTAAGCATATAATTTTTAGGAGAATCTTTAAATAATATACTTAAATTTTCTATATCAAGCTGCTCATCTAAACCACCAAAATTTTTATTAATATCAAATTCTTGCTTGATTAAAGGTTGATGATAAGGGTTAAATTCTTGTAAGATTTTTAAAGCAAATTCTTCTTTTAATTCATCTTGAGCTTGAGAAATTTTTTCTTTGATTTGTTTGAATAAAATTTTAGATCCGCAAATATAACGATATTGTAAAATATTTTGTTTTAGTTCATTTTTAGTTATATTATAAAGTCCATTTATTTCACAAATTTGATAATTGATATTTAAATTAATATCATTTAATGAAGTAATAAATGCTTTCATTAAAGGCTTGATATTATAAGCTTTTATATCTTTATAAATAAGTAATAAATCAACATTTTCTTTTATACTTAAATTCATTTTAGCATATTGTTTAATAGCGATAATACAAAAAGGGAATTTATCATTATGCGGAAAATAATCATCAAAAAAATCATTCAAAACAAGCTCGTAAACATCTTCTATAAAACGATCAATTTCTTTAGAATGGTAAAAACTAAACGAGCCTTGTTTTAAAAAAAGTCTAGAGCAATAAGCTTCATAATCTTTTAAAGAATTTTTTAATTTTTGAATTTTTTGTATATCCATAACTTGATAATAATCCTTATTTAATTTTACTAGTATCATACCAAAAATACTTTGTATTAAATTTTAAGTAAGTTAAAATTATAATTGTAATTTAAATTTAAAAAATGGTAAGAATATGCAAACAATTATAGAAAAACTAGAAAATCAAGAAAGATTAAATGAAGAAGAAGCTAACAAGCTTTGGGATTTAGAGCTTTTTACTTTAGGCAAATACGCACAAAGAATTCGAACTAATTTGCATGGTAAAAAGGTTTATTTTAATATCAATCGCCATATTAATCCTACAAATATATGTGCAGATACTTGTAAATTTTGTGCTTTTTCAGCACACAGGAAAAATCCTAATCCTTATACTATGTCGCACGAAGAGATAATGAAAATAGTTGATGAAACAGTTTTAAGAGATACAAAAGAAATTCATATCGTTTCAGCACATAATAAAAACACTTCATGGCAGTGGTATTTGGAAATTTTTAAAATGATTAAAGAAAAATATCCATTTTTACATATTAAAGCCTTAACTGCTGCTGAGATTGATTTTTTAAGCAGGGCTTTTAATATGAGCTATGAAGAAGTGATAGAAAAAATGCTTGAATACGGCGTTGATTCTATGCCAGGTGGTGGGGCTGAAATTTTTGATGAGGAAGTTAGAAAAAAAATTTGTCATGGTAAAGTAAGTAGTGAAAATTGGTTAAAAATTCACAAACTTTGGCATGAAAAAGGCAGACAAAGTAACGCCACAATGCTTTTTGGGCATATAGAAAGTAGAGAAAATAGAATTAATCATATGATAAGATTGAGAAATCTTCAAGATCAAACTGGTGGTTTTAATGCTTTTATTCCTTTAGTTTGGCAACAAGATAATAGTTTTATTACGGGTAAAAAACCACTTGGCTCGGTAGAAATTTTAAAAACCTTAGCTATAGCAAGGATAGTGCTTGATAATATTAAAAATATTAAAGCTTATTGGGCAACCATGGGCATAAATTTAGCTATGGTAGCTCAAGATTTTGGTGCAAATGATTTAGATGGTACTATAGAAAAAGAAAGCATACAAAGTGCAGGTGGGGCAAAAAGTTCAAATGGCTTGAGTTTAAAAACTTTTATAGAAATGATTCAAAGCTCAGGCTATATAGCAATAGAACGAGATAGTTTGTATAATGAATTAAAAACTTATTAAGGATAAAAATGGATTTTTTTAAACTTAAAGAACATAATAGTGATGTAAAAACTGAAATTTATGCAGGTATTGCTACTTTTTTAGCAATGATTTATATTATACCAGTTAATGCAAATATTATGAGTAATTCAGGTATGCCACTAGAAGCTTTAATTGTTGCAACTGCTTTAGTAACTATTATAGCTACTACTTTTAGTGCTTTTTTCTCTAATACTCCTGTGGCTATGAGTGTGGGTATGGGGCTAAATGCGTATTTTACTTTTAGTGTGTGCAATACCTATCAAATTCCTTGGCAAAGCGCTTTGGGAGCTGTGTTTTTATCGGGTGTTATTTTTACTTTATTATCTTTTACTAATTTTAGGATTTGGGTGATAAAAAGCATACCAAATGATTTAAGAAAAGCTATATCAGCAGGTATTGGAACCTTTATAGCTTTTATGGGACTTGTGCAAATGGGGATTATCACCAAAAGCGAAGCAACCTTAGTAGGTTTGGGTGATTTCTCAAACACTAAAGTACTTTTTGGATTATTTGGTTTATTTTTAGTTTTTGTTTTTTGGGCTTGGAGGATTAAAGCTGCGTTTATTTTAGCTGTTTTTGTAAGTGCTTTATGTGCTTGGATTTTTGGTATTGATGGAGCTAGGTTTCCAGAGCAACTTTTATCTTTACCAGTTATTAGTGGAGATAATGGTTTAAGCGCTATATTTGGTAAGCTTGATATTAAAGGAGCTTTAGAGCTTAGTATGATTCCTATAGTACTTACTTTTTTTGTTACTCAGCTTTTTGATAGTGTGGGTACAATCACAGGTGTAGGCTCAAGAGGAAAAATCTTTGATGATCCAAAACAAGGTGAGAAAAAATTAGGTAAAACCTTAGGCGCTGATGCTGCTAGTTCGGCTATGGGGGCTGTTATTGGAACTTCTACTGTAACTGCTTTTGTGGAAAGCTCAGCAGGGGTAGAAGCAGGAGGTAGGACAGGGCTTACAGCTTTAGTTACTGCTATATGCTTTATTTTTACTTTATTTTTACTGCCAGTATTTAAAGCTATTCCTGCAAATTCTATTTATCCTATTTTGGTGCTTGTTGGAGTTTTAATGTTTATGGAAGTTGCAAATATTAATTTTAAAGATAAAGCTATAGCAGTGAGTGCATTTTTTATTATTATTATGATGCCACTGACTTACTCTATTACTACAGGTTTTGCTTTTGGATTTATTGCGTATTTATTTATGCGTATTATGCAAAAAGAATTTGATAAAATTAATCTTGGTATTATTGTATTAAGTGCGATTTCATTATTAGTATTTTTATTACAATTTTTATAGGAAGTGATTATGTATTATTATGCTTATGAAGAATTTCAAAAAGAAATTATTCCTTTTACGCGCAAAATTAAGGAAGAATTTAATCCTGATGTGTTACTTGCCATTGCAAGAGGTGGTATGACTTTGGGTCATTTTTTAGCAGAAGGTATGGGTAATAGAAATTTATTTTCTTTAAATTCCATTCATTATGAAGATACGCAAAAGTTAGATACGATTAAAATTTTTAATATCCCTGATCTTAGTTCATACAAAAAAATTCTTTTGGTAGATGATATTATAGATAGTGGTGAAACTATGATAGAAATCAAAAGAGTTTTAATGGAAAAATATCCTCATTTAGAACTCAAAGTAGCAAGTGTTTTTTATAAACCTTCAGCATTATTAATCCCTGAGTTTTATATAAAAGAAGCTAAAGAGTGGATTGACTTTTTTTGGAGTATTAAAATTTAGCTTTAAATCAAATACAAATGCTATAATATATATTGACTTTATTTTGTTAAGAAAGGATGTCTTATGAGTTTAACAAGAAGAAAATTTCTAAAAGGACTTGCTGCTACTTCAGCGATTGCTTCGGTTAATCCTTTAATAGCTGCAAGTGAGGGAACTAAATTTTATGATACTAAAAAAATTCCTCACGCTACTCACTTTGGTGCTTTTTGGGCTGAAGTAAATTCAGAGGGAAAACTTGTAAAAGTTACACCACAACAATCTGACAAACATCCTTCTATTATCACTGATGCTATCATTGATAGAACTTATTCAGATACTAGGGTAAAGTATCCTTGTGTTAGAAAAAGTTTCTTAGAAGGTAAAAAAAGACCTAAATTAAGAGGTAAAGAGCCTTTTGTAAGAGTAAGCTGGGAAAAAGCTTTAGAGCTTGTATTGCAAAAATTAAAAGAAACTCCTATTGAAAATTTATTTAATGCAAGTTATGGTGCTTGGGGGCATGTAGGTTTATTGCACAATTGTAACTCAGTAGCAGGAAGATTTTTTAATACAGCTTTAGGTGGTCATATCGGCACTGATGGAGAGTATAGTAATGGAGCTGCTGGTAAGGTTAATGCTAGTATAGTAGGGGATTTAGAAGTTTATTCTTTACAAACTTCTCATGAGGTTATTTTAGAAAATACTCAAGTTTATGTTTTATGGGGAGCTGATCTTTATAAATGTAACCAAATTGACTTTAAAGTTGCAAATCGTGGTAATGATGAGTATTATAAAAAATACAGCAAATCAAATATCAAATTTATTACTATTGATCCTCAATACACTCAAACAGCAGAAATTTTAAATGCCCAGTGGATTAAAATTCGTCCAAATACCGATGTAGCTTTAATGCTTGGTATGATGAATTATTTATATAAAAGTGGAAAATACGATAAAAAATTCATTGAAAAATATACTGATGGTTTTGACAAATTCTTACCTTATTTACTTGGAAAAACTGATGGTATTGATAAAACTCCAGCTTGGGCTGCAAATATTACCGGTGTTGAAGAAAAAGTTATTACCGCATTAGCAGATACTTTTGTAAAAAATAGAACTTTCTTAGCAGGTAACTGGGCTATGCAAAGAGCGCATCATGGCGAACAAGCTGATTGGACTTTAATGGTTTTAGCTTCAATGATAGGTCAAGTAGGTCTACCTGGTGGTGGATTTGGTTTTTCAATGCATTATTCAGGTGGTGGACAAGCATTTTCAGGTGTAAGATTACCAGTAGGTTTACCGCAAGGTAAAAATAATCTTGATACTAATATCCCTGCAAGTAGAATTTCAGAAGCAATATTAAATCCAGGCAAAACAGTTAAGTTTAAAGGTAAAGAGATTACCTATCCAAAAATCAAACTTATGTATGTAGTAGGTGCTTCTGTATTGGGTCATCATCCAGATACAAATGAGCTTATTAAAGCTTTAAGAACCCTTGATACGCTAATTGTACATGAGCCTTGGTGGACGCCTATGGCAAAAATGGCTGATATTGTATTGCCTTCAACTACAACTTTAGAAAGAGATGATATTAGTTTTGGTGGTTCTTATTCTCAAGATTATGTTTATGCTATGAAAAAAGTAATTGAGCCTTATTTTGAAAGTAGAAATGATTATGATATTTTTGAAGAATTAGCAAAAAGAATAGGTGAAAGAGAGCATAAAAAATTCACCGGAAATAAAACAAAAGAGCAGTGGCTTGAAGGTTTTTATGGCAGAAGTGATTGTCCTTATTATATGGAATTTGCTGATTTTTGGAAACAAGGATTTATTCATTTTGAAGCTCCAAAAGAAGCTTGTAATTTCGTAAGACACTCTGAATTTAGAGCTGATCCTGTGGCAAATAAACTTGCAACAGAAAGTGGAAAAATTCAAATTTATTCACCAAAATTTGAAAAATATAATTTAGAAGATTTTAAAGCACATCCAACTTGGTTTGAACCAGCTGAGTGGTTAGGTAATGAAAAATTAGTTAAAAAATATCCTTTCCATTTGTTAAGCCCACACCCAAGATATAGAGTGCATTCTCAGCTTGATAATACTTGGGTAAGAGATTTGTATAAAATTCAAGGTAGAGAGCCTGTGATGATTAATACAAATGATGCTAAAAAACTTGGTATTACACACGGAGAAGTTGTAGAAGTATATAACGATCGTGGATCACTTTTAGCAGGGGCTTTTGTAACAGATAATATTATGGAAGGGGTTATTAGTATCCAAGAGGGTGCTTGGTATGACCCTGAAGATGTAAGCGATAGCAAGCCAAGATGCAATGCAGGTCATGTAAATGTTTTAACAAGCTCAAGACCAACTTCAACTATGGCTCAAGCAACTAGCGTTAATACTTGTCTAGTGGGTATTAAAAAGCTAAAAGAAGTTATAAAACCTTATAACTCAACTACACCACCAGAAATTATAGGAGCTTAATAATGAAGAAGATTATATTAGTATTGACTTTTTTAGCTAGTGCTTTATTTGCTAAAGATATGTTTATTTTTAATGAAAAAGTAGATCTTTTAGATAGTGCTAACAAAAAAGTGGTAGGACAAATTTATGAAGGCTCTAAAGTAGAGCTTATAAAAGAAGAGGGTGAATATTCTTTGATTAAAGTTAAAGGTGAGGTTGTAGAGACAAATCCAAAAAGCCTTGCTTATACTAAAGATGGAATTTATCTTTTACTTACTTTAAATGCTAAAAATGCAAGCAATGAAATGGAATTTTTAGTTAAGAGTAAAGATTTAACTGATCAAGAAATTCTTGCTTGGGATGAGATAGAATTAACTTATTATGATACTTGTACAAGTTGTCACGCAGCACATAAACCAAAAGAACATTTAATGGAAGAATGGGATGCATACTTATCTGCTATGCAAGGGTTTGCAAAAATTACTGATGCAGAAAAAGATAGAATTTTAAGATTTTTACAATCTCACGCAAGTAATGGTCCTGTAAAACTTGACTAATCAAAAATGAAAAGGTATTTGCTAGCCGTTTTATTTTTTGATTTTTGTGCTTTATTGTATGGCATAAGCACTTTATCTATAAGCTACAATGAAGCACAAATTTATTTTTATGATCATAGCTTAATTGCTATGATTGCTAAATTTGGCACTACTCTTTTTGGTCAAAATGACTTTGGGTTAAGACTACCTTTTGTTTTATTGCATTCTTTAAGCTGTATTTTATTATACATTTTAGCTTTAAGATACACCAAAACTTCTTTTGATGCTTTTATTTCTGTTGTACTTTTTATATTGCTCCCTGGTAGTGTAGCTAGTGCTTTACTTATTAATGAATCAAGCATTGTAATATTTTTTACGCTTTTAATTTTAGTATTATTTGAATATAAGAAAATATTTTTATTTTATATTTTATTGGTTTTAGTTCTTTTTGTAGATGGAAATTTTGCAATTTTATACTTATCTTTTTTCTTTTTTGCTATTTATAAAAAAGATAAATTACTTATTATATGTTCTTTGATTTTATTTGCTATCGCAATGAGTGTTTATGGGTTTGATGCAAGTGGAAAGCCTAAGGGGTATTTTTTGGATACTTTGGGTATTTTTGCAGCTTGTTTTTCGCCTTTGATTTTTCTTTATTTTTTTTATGTTGTTTATAGAATTCTTTTACAAGATGATAAGCCACTTTTATGGTTTATTAGTGCAAGTACTTTTGTTTTTTGTTTAATTTTTTCTATAAGACAAAGACTTTTTTTAGAAGATTTTTTACCTTTTTGTGTGGTTTGTACGCCTTTGTTGATTCGTTATTTAATGTCTTCTTATCGTTCAAGAATGCCACAATTGTGCCTAAAACATAAAATTTTTATAGAATGTTCTTTGGTATTTTTATTATTTTTTTATCTTGGTATTGTTTTTAATCAAAGTTTTTATTATTTATTAAAAGATCCCAAAAGACATTTTGCCTATGATTATCACATAGCTAAAGAATTAGCTCTAAATTTAAAACAACACAATCTCACACATATTGCTACACAAGATAAAGAACTAGCCTTAAGACTTAAATTTTATGGTATTTCTAAGGGTAAACTAGAGCTTCATTCTAGTAAAAAAGCTAGTAAAATCTATGTTAGTTTAGGTAAGCATAAAATATATTATTCTATAAAATGAAACAAGCTTTTACTTTAATAGAACTGGTTTTTGTTTGTATAATATTATCCTTATTATTTTCTATGGCTTATGTTTATTATAAACCTGATTATTTGCGCTTGGGAGCTGAGCAAGTTTTAAATGATATTAAATACACAAGACATTTAGCTTTAATGCAAAATGATTTTAGAGTTAAAGAATTTAATATTGCTAAACGAGAGTGGTTTAAGGCTAAATGGCAACTGTATTTTATACGCTCAAAATCTGCCACTAATAATGAACAAACCTATACCATTTTTTTAGATAAAAACGGCGATGGCAATGCAAACATAGGTAAAAATATGATCAATAAAGACAGAGAAATAGCTGTTGATCTTATCAATCCAGATATATTAATGAACTCAGGTCAAAGTGGAGTGATAAATCAAAATGATTTCAAAGCAAATTTAAAATACAATATAGAAAAAACTTATGGTATATCTAAAGTTTTATTTGAAGGTGTTTGTAAAGGAAGTACGCGTTTAGTTTTTGATGATTATGGTTGTTTATATACGCCTTTAAAAAATGCTACACGTGCTTATGATAAACTTGCTTCTTTTAATAATGATTGCATTATAAGATTATCTAATAATCAAAATGAGCATATATGCATTATTATAAATCCCATTAGTGGCTATGCTTATATCCCTAAATTTTCTTCAAATAAATCACAAAATATTATACTTAATAATAAAAACACCTACTGTCATGCCTTATAAGATATATTGATGTTGTATCACCCTG